>JANNEZ010000243.1:0-4701 GCA_031379255.1 Rhodoferax sp.
CGACCCTGTCCGACGCGCTCACCCGCGCCACTTGATCCTCCACTTGACTCGATCAGATAAGGAAACTTGCCATGAACTCACGCACCTCACCCGAAAACCTCGCACCCTTCGGTGAAGACTATGGCCCGCTGCTCACCGGTGTTTACGCCCCGGTGTTTGAAGAGCTGGAGTTGAAGGACTTGAAGCCCATCAAGGGCAGCATTCCCAAAGACCTGAACGGCGTTTACCTGCGCGCCGGCCCCAACCCGCGTTTTGCGCCCAATGGCCGTTACCACCCGTTTGACGGCGACGGCATGGTGCATTCGGCGCATTTCGAGAATGGCCAGCTCACCTACCGCAACCGCTGGGTGCATACCGAGGGTTTTGTGGAGGAGCAGCAGGCCGGGCAAGCCACCCACTACGGCATCCGCGAAACGCTGAAGGGCCGCGCCGACAAGCGCCTCAAAGACACCGCCAACACCGACCTGGTGGGCCACCGGGGCCGTGCGCTGGCGCTGTGGTACATGTCGGGCGACGCCTATGAAATCGACCCGATCACGCTGGAAACGCTGGGGAAATCCGCCGCCATTGCCAACAGTGGCGCCAAGATTTCGGCCCACGCCAAGGTCGATGAAGTCACCGAAGAGATGATGTTTTTCGACTACGGCAATGACGCGCCCTACATGCACTACGGCGTGGTAGGCGCCGACGGCACGCTCAAGCACTATGTGCCGATTGACCTGCCGGGGCCGCGCCTGCCGCATGACATGGCGATCACTGAACATTATTCAGTGCTGCACGACCTGCCGCTGTTCCACGACCATGAGGCCATGGCGCTGGGCCGCCACAAGATCGAGTTTCACCCCGAGATGCACACCCGCCTGGGCGTGATCCCACGCTTCGGCGCCAGCGACAGCATCCGCTGGTTCAACTTCACGCCGTGTTACCTGTACCACGTGGTCAACGCTTGGGAGGAAGGCGATTGGGTGGTGATGGTCGGTTGCCGCTACATGCCCAGCCTGGACGCTGAAGGAAGCATTGACGCGCCCCGCACCGCCCGCAATGTGGCCGAACTGGTGATGAACGCGCGCCTGTGGGTGTGGAAGATGAACGTCAAAACCGGCGAGACCGCCGAACACGTGCTCAACGACAAACACAACGCCGAGTTCCCATCGTTCAATGCCCGCAAAACCGGGCGCAAGACGCGTTTTGGTTATCTGGTGGACCACTCGGAGACGACCACGCTGCAATGGTCGGGCCTGCGGAAGTTTGATCTCGAAACCGGCGCCGACCTGGGCGGTTGGTCTGACACCGCGCAACACAGCTGGTATTCGGAACCCTGGTTTGCCGAGGCCGACGCGCCCAAGGCGGAAGACGACGGCTACGTGATCGCCTTCCAGTGGAACGAGGCGGCCCAACGGCAGACGCTGGACATTTTTGACGCGCACGACCTTGCCAAAGGGCCTGTCGCCCAGGTGGAACTGCCGCAGCGCCTGCCGGTGGGTTTTCATGCCTGCTGGATTGAAAAAGACCGCTTGCAGGCGCGCACCTGAAGAAACCGGGGCGACCATGAAACTCAACGACCTGCCGGCGCACGATTTGCCGACGCACGATATTCCGGCCTTGAACGGGAACAACGCGCCGGTTGACACGGAAGATGTGTTTGACGACATGCCGGTGATCGGCGAAGTGCCTGCCGACCTGAATGGCCTGTATGTGCGCAATGGCCCCAACCCGTATTACCCGCCGGACTGGCGTTACCACGCCTACGATGGCGACGGCATGGTGCATGCCATCCGCTTTCAAAACGGCAAGGTGACCTACCGCAACCGCTGGATCCAGACCCCCGCCTTGATGGAAGAACGCGCTGCGGGGCAGGCCCTGTGGAAAGGCCTGAAAGAGCCGATGCGCGCGGACCGTGCGGACGAGCCCCTCAAGAACACCGCCAACACCGACGTCAAGTACCACGCCGGGCGCCTGGTCACCATGTGGTACCGCTCCGGCATGCCGTATGCCGTGGACCCGTACACCTTGGAGACCCTGGGCACCGCTGACTACGGTGGCGCGTTCGCAAAAATATCGGCGCATTCGCGGCCTGACGAACACACCGGCGAGCTGCTGTTTTTTGACTACAGCCTGACCGCGCCCTACATGGAATATGGCGTCATCGGGCCGGATCGCCAGCTGAAACACAAAATAGAAATCCCCTTGCCTGGCCCGCGCCTGCCGCACGACATGGCTGTGACCGAGCACTACACGATATTGCACGACTTCCCGCTGTGGCCGGATGAGGAGGCCCTGCGGGCCAAACGCTACAAGGTGCGCTTTCATGCTGACCAACCCTCGCGTTTTGCGGTGGTGCCGCGTTATGGCTCAGCCCGGGATATCCGCTGGTTTGAAGCCAAACCCGCCTATATGTTGCATGTGGTAAACGCCTGGGAAGAAGGCGCAGGTGAAAACACGGTCGTGGTGATGGTGGGCACGCCCTATCGCATCCACGCCACGGCCAACGGCGAGCTGGATTCACGCCGCCTGGAGCACACCATCAACCAGCGGCAGCGCGACTTCCTGCTGTATGAATGGCGCTTTGACCTCAAAACCGGCAAGACGCATGAACGCGTGATTGACGACGTGCTCAACAGCGAGTTCCCGGTGATCAACAGCGCCTACCAAGGGCGCAAAAACCGCTATTCCTACAACATCATCTTCCCGCAAGGGGGCCGTGAGGAACCGCGCTTTCCCGGCCTGGTGAAATACGACCTGGGCACGGGGGGTTACGTGGCCTACAGCGCCGGGCCGCAGTACTTTTACAACGAGCCCGGCTTTGCGCCGCGCGACAACAGCCAGGGTGAAGACGATGGATATTTGGTGATGCCGGTCTGGAACCCCACCGACGCGCGCTCGGAAATCCAGGTGTTTGACTTCAAGGGGGCGCGCCTGGCCGAAGGGCCCGTCGCGCGGGTTCTGTTGCCGCGCCGCATTCCGCACGGCTTTCATGCCAGCTTCGTCAGCCAGCGCACGCTGGACCGCTGGAAGTAAACCGGGGATACGGCGTGATCCTGGTGCCCAATGACAAGATCGACGAGTACACCGCCTGTGGCTGGTGGGGCACGCAAACCCTGTGGGACGTGTTTGCCAACAATGTGCGCGAACTGGGCGACCGCGAAGCCGTGGTCGATGCGCCCAACCGCAGCGAGTTTGCGCACGGCCTGCCGCAACGCCTGAGCTGGCAGCAGCTCGCCGATGCGGTAGACGGCTTGAGTGCCGTATTGATCAACAACGGCCTTCGCCGCGACGATATCGTGGTGGCCATGCTGCCCAATTGTGTGGAGCAGTTTGTGGTGTACTTGGCCTGCGCGCGCCTGGGGCTGGTGGTGTCGCCCGTGCCGGTGCAGTACCGCGAACACGAGCTGGCACACATCCTCTCGCACACCGGCGCGGTGGCGGCCATCACCTTCGGCCACATTGGCAAGGCGGGTCACGGCCATGCGGCTGCGGACATGTTTTGCAAGCTGCAGCTGGCCCAGCCGTCACTCAAGACGGTGCTGGCCTGGGGTGACGGCTTGAAGGATGGTGTCGTACGGCTTGCGTCACCTTTGGCGGGCCGCGTGAGCGACTCAGAGCGCGCCCAACTCCGGCAGGCCGCGGCAGATGCGGCCGTGACTGCCAACGACGTGTTCACGATCTGCTGGACCTCTGGCACCGAGGCGCAACCCAAGGGCGTGCCGCGCAGCCACAACGAGTGGCTGATCGTCGCGCCCAGCATCATCGAGGCGGCGCTCATCCCGCGCCACGCCCGCCTGCTGAACCCGTTTCCGTTTGTCAACATGGCGGGGCTCTCCACCGCCTTTGCAGCCTGGCTGGTGCTGGGCGGCACGGTGGTGCAGCACCACCCATTCAGCCTGCCGGTCTTCCTGCAGCAACTGCGCGACGAGCGCATCGACTACACCGTGTCACCGCCCGCCGTGCTGAACATGCTGCTGCAAAACGATGCGCTGCTGGCGGGCATTGATTTCAAGCGGCTGTCGCGCATCGGCTCGGGCGCCGCGCCGCTGTCGGACTGGATGGTGCGCGGTTTTGCGGAAAAACACGACGTGCAGATCGTCAACTATTTCGGCTCCAACGAGGGGGCGGCGCTGTCGGGCAGCGATGTGGACATTGCCGACCCGGCCTTGCGCGCGCAGTTTTTCCCGCGCGCGGGGGTGGACGGGTTTGTGTGGAGCGTCTCCACCACCCGCAAGATCAAAACCCGCCTGGTCGATGCGGAAACCGGCCATGACATTGCGGCAGCCGGCCAACCTGGTGAATTGCGGTTCAAGGGGCCCACGGTGTTCAGCGGCTACTTTCGCGCGCCCGAACTGAGCCAACGCGCCTTTGACGAACAGGGCTACTACAGAACCGGCGACCTGTTCGAGATAGCAGGCGAACGTTTGCAGTATTACCGCTTTGTGGGGCGCTCCAAAGACCTGGTGATTCGCGGCGGCATGAACATTTCGAGCGAAGAGATCGAAGGCCTGCTGGCGGCCTGCCCTGGGGTGCGCGAAGTGGCAGTGGTCGGTGTACCCGACCCGATTCTGGGTGAAAAGCTGTGCGCCTGCGTGGTGGTGATGGAAGGGCAGGAGGTGTCGTTGGAGACACTCAAAAACTACCTGCGCCATGAGCAGCACATTGCCAGTTACAAGCTGCCTGAGTATTGGCTGCGGCTGGCGGCCCTGCCCCGCA
>JANNEZ010000267.1:0-3523 GCA_031379255.1 Rhodoferax sp.
GCCTGTGCCCTGCGCCACAACCTGCCGATGATCACCATCTTCACGCTGGACGCCAAGATCAACCAGAACGGGCCCAAGGCCTATCGAGGCATGGACCGGTATGTCTGCCGCAAAGCGGTGTTGAAAGATCTCGAAGCGCAACACTTCCTGCAAAAGGCCGTGCCGCACAAGAGCATGGTGCCGGTGTGTGGGCGAACTGGCCAAGTCGTCGAACCCATGCTCACAGACCAGTGGTTTGTAGGCCTTTCCAGAGTATCTGAAGCCGATCCAACCGGAAAATCCATCGCCCAAAAGGCCATTGACGCAGTGCATTCCGGGCAGGTCAAGTTCGTCCCTGAAAACTGGGTCAACACCTACAACCAGTGGATGAACAACATCCAGGACTGGTGCATTTCCCGCCAGTTGTGGTGGGGCCATCAAATCCCCGCCTGGTACGACGAAGAAGGCAACGTCATCGTCGCGCGGGATGCGGCAGAAGCCCAACTCAAAGCCCCAGGCAGAACATTGCGGCGTGATGAAGACGTGCTCGATACCTGGTATTCATCGGCGCTGGTTCCATTTTCAACCATGGGTTGGCCCAATGAAACCGGAGACGCAAAGCTCTATTTGCCCTCCAGCGTGCTCGTCACTGGCTACGAAATCATCTTCTTCTGGGTCGCCCGGATGATCATGATGACCACACACTTCACCGGCAAGGTTCCGTTCAAGACGGTTTACATCCACGGCATGGTGCGCGATTCTGAGGGCAAAAAGATGAGCAAGTCCGAGGGCAATGTGATTGATCCGGTGGATTTGATTGACGGCGTTGACATCGAGACCCTTGTGCTGAAGTCCACCGTGGGCCTGCGCAAACCCGAGACCGCGCCCAAGGTCGCCGCGCGGGTGCGCAAGGAGTTCCCCAATGGCATGCCGGCCTACGGCGCCGACGCGCTGCGTTTCACCATGGCGAGTTACGCCAGCCTGGGCCGCAACATCAACTTCGACACCAAACGTTGCGAGGGTTACCGCAACTTCTGCAACAAGCTGTGGAACGCCACCCGTTTCGTGTTGATGAACTGCGAAGGCGCGGACTGCGGGCTTGAGAACCACACCAAGGCTGAGTGCGCTCCAGGCCAGCCTTTCCACAACTACCTGAGCTTCAGCCAAGCCGACCGCTGGATCAGCTCCAAGCTGCAGCAGGTTGAAGCGGAGGTGGCGCAGGGCTTTGCCGATTTCCGGCTGGACAACGTTGCCAACACGATTTACGACTTCGTCTGGAACGAGTTTTGCGACTGGTACCTGGAGATTGCCAAGGTGCAGATCCAGACCGGCGGCGAATCGCAGAAGCGCGCCACGCGCCGCACGCTCATCCGCACGCTGGAGGCGATCTTGCGGCTGGCGCACCCGGTGATTCCGTTCATCACCGAAGGTTTGTGGCAAAAGGTCAGTGTGGTGGCTGGCTTGCCAGGGGAGTCCGTCAGCATTGCGAAATACCCGCTGGCGCAGCTTGAAAAAGTGGACCCCGCCGCCATCGCCCATGTAGCCAAACTCAAGGCGGTCGTCGATGCCTGCCGGGCGCTGCGCAGCGAAATGAACGTCTCGCCGGCCACCAAATTGCCGCTATACGTGCTGGGTGATACAGCGTTCATGGGCGAGTCGGCGCCGGTGCTGCAGGCGCTGGCCAAACTCAGTGAAGTGAAGGTGTTTGAGGACGAATCCGCGTGGCAAACCGCCGCCGCCGCATCACCCGTGGCCATGGTCGGCCAGGGCGACGGCATGGCCCGCCTGTGTCTGCACATGCAGGTCGATGTGGCCGCCGAAAAATTGCGCCTGGGCAAGGAAGTAGCGCGCCTGGAAGGCGAAATCGCCAAGGCCGGCAACAACCTGGGCAACGCCGCCTTTGTGGCCAAAGCCCCGCCTGCCGTGCTGGAGCAGGCGCGCAAACGGGTGGCAGATTTCGCGTCAACCCTGGCGAAAGTGCAGGATCAGCTGGCGCGGATGGGCTGAAAAATGGGGCTGATAGCGGCGGCTCAGCGCCGTTTCAACACGTGGATAAATTCCGCGCCGGCGGTTTTTTGCTCCAGCAACTCATTGCCGGTCTGGCGGGCGAAAGCCTGAAAGTCACGCACCGAGCCGGAGTCGGTGGCCACGACGCGCAGGGTCTGGCCGGTTTCCATGCCGGAGAGGGCCTTTTTGGCTTTCAAAATGGGCAGCGGGCAGTTCAGGCCGCGGGTGTCAAGCTCGATGTCGATGTTCATTCGAATTCCTTGGGGTACCGGTTGGGTATGGCGTCAAATGGTGACTGGCGTCGATTTTAAGCATTTCAGCCGCCGCGCCCGATCAAGCGCGCCGGGACCAGTCGACGAATTGCGGCTCGTGCCCGCGTGACTTGAGCCAGTCGGCCAGCGCGTACCCGGTGCCGGCCGGCCAGCATTTCACCTCCGATGGCGCATACAGCTTCCAGTCGGCCAGCTCGGGCGAGAGTTTCACCTCACCGCTGCACACCGCGTGGTAGGCGATGATGACCTGGTTCATGCGCTGGAAATCGTAAACACCGATCAGGTTGAGCTCGTGCGTCGTGAGCGCGGTCTCTTCGGCAATTTCGCGCTCGATGCCGCCGGTGGGCGTCTCGCCGGCCTCCATGAAACCGGTGATGAGCGCGTACATTTTGCCGGGCCAGGCGGCGTTGCGCGCCAGCAGGATCTGGCCGTCGTATTCGATCACCGCCGCCAGCACCGGCGTGGGGTTGTTCCAGTGCGTGAAACCACAGCGCACACAACGCAGGCGCTCGACGGTGCCGCCGTCTTCGAGGCTGGTGATCATCTCCAGCGGATGGGCGCAGTTGGGGCAGAACTTGAAGGCTTGGGACATGGGTGGCGGTTTCCAGATGACGGGTTGCGCTTGACAGGGCACCAAACATACCCAATTTGGGGTTTATTGGGCATTAAGTGCGGCAAAAACCCATTTTATAGGTAAAAATCAGCCATCAAGTCACGTGAAATGGTCTTTTATTGCTATCTATTTTATAGCATCCGTTCTCACGCCGGAAACACGCCGGTCGAGAGGTAGCGGTCGCCACGGTCACAGACGACAAACACGATGGTCGCGTTGGTTTCACGCCTGGCCACTTCCAGCGCCACCCAGCAGGCGCCCGCCGCCGAGATGCCGCCAAAAATGCCCTCTTCGCGCGCCATGCGCCGTGCCATTTCCTCGGCGTCTTTTTGCGTCACATAAATCAGCTCATCAACCGTTGACGGGTCATAAATTTTGGGCAGGTATTCGGTTGGCCACTTGCGGATGCCCGGAATGCGCGAGCCCTCGGCAGGCTGCGCGCCGATGATGCGGATGGCCGGGTTTTTCTCTTTCATGAACTTCGACACACCGGTGATGGTGCCGGTGGTGCCCATGGCGCTTACAAAATGCGTGATGCGCCCGTGCGTCTGCTCCCACAACTCGGGGCCGGTGGTTTCATAATGCGCGGCAACGTGATCCTGTGCAAACTCGAAGGCAACAACCCGGCTGGCTCGGTGAAAGACCGGCCCGC
>JANNEZ010000327.1:0-13782 GCA_031379255.1 Rhodoferax sp.
CACAAAGGCGATGGTTTTGTACTGGCGGGCCAGATAAGCGGCCGCGCCGGTCTGGATGGCGGCTGCAATTTCCTGCATGCGCGCGTTGCCTGCGTCTTGGGAAAGAATCCAGCTGCGTGCCCAAAAGCCGTAAATCACGGCTATGAACCCGCAGACAAGCGCCAGTATGAGCGCCGAGTTGCCAATCATGTGTATCTCCTCAACTTGTGTTACGCGAAGGAAGGGACAACGCAAACCGGTGGTCGTCCCTCGTTGCGTTGCTTCCTCGCGCCCATCCGGGAGGGATTTGCCGGTACGGGACCGACAGGGGCGATTGGCCAACGCGCGGACTGTACCTTGAAAATACGACAATCCCGGAAGGAGCCCGATTTCCGGCCCTTAAAATAAGGGTTAGTCCTAGGGCGCTCCAGTCCTCTGCATCAACGAGAAAAAACATGTCCCTTGACAAAGTCCATCCCGGTAAAAACGCGCCCCATGAGTTCAACGTGATCATCGAAATCCCGATGAACGCCGATCCGGTGAAGTACGAGGTGGACAAGGAAAGTGGCGCGATCTTTGTCGACCGCTTCATGAGCACCTCGATGCATTACCCGACCAACTACGGCTATGTGCCCAAAACCTTGAGTGGTGACGGCGATCCGGTGGATGTGCTGGTGATCACACCTGTGCCGCTGATCCCAGGTGTGGTGGTGACCTGCCGCGCCATCGGCATCCTGAAAATGGAAGACGAAGCCGGTGAAGACGGCAAATTGCTGGCCGTGCCGGTGGACAAGAAATGTTCGCTCTATACCCAGTGGCAAAAACCGCAGGACATGAACCCGCTGCGCCTCAAGACCATTTCACATTTCTTTGAGCATTACAAAGACCTCGAAGAGGGCAAATGGGTCAAAGTGCTGGGCTGGGAAGGCCCCGAGGCCGCGCACAAGGAAATCTCCGACGGCATGGCGAGTTACGCCCGCAGTCAGTCAGCGAAAGCCTGAGCCAACGAAAACCTGAGTCAGCGCGCGGGGTCCGGGTAAATCAGGCCGTGCAGGCCGCGTTTGCGTTCAAAAGGCTGCCAGGCGCCCTCGGCCTGCGCCAGCCGGTCGGCCACCACCCACCAGGCGGCGGGGTTCACGCCAATGCCAATGTGGCTGGCCACCACTTCCACGTTTTCCGTGAGCGGATTCACTTGGCACGGTGACTGCAGGCTGCCGCGCCAGGCCACCACACCATCGGTGCGCGAATAGAGTGAGGTGGTCGGCACCGGCGGCGCGCCCGGCAAGTCGTATTTGCCGTGGTCCGCGTGCACGCGCCGTCCGCTGGTGAGTTCATAAATTCGCCACGCGTTGGTGCTTCGGGCGCTGCCGGCAAACGGCGTGCCCAGGGTGATCACGCTGCGCACCTCGTTGGGCATCATTTTGGCCAGTTCGCGCGCGTACACACCACCCAGGCTCCAGCCGATCAGGCTGACTTTTTTGCCGCTTGCCTGTGCCGCATCCTGAACCTGGCGTTTGCACGACTCCAGCACCCCGGCGCGCGCGCCAAAGTTGAAGCCCTGTTTCCAGCCGGTGGTTTCGTAATTCAGCGAGTCCAGGTAACGCCGCAGCGGGAAGGTGGAGCCGTCGCTGGCGGACAGGCCAGGAAACACGATGACACTGTGGCCGTCGCCACGGGGCGCCCGTCTCAGGGCCGGCCAGGCAGGAAGCAGGGCGCCAAACTCCCACAACGCACGGAACTCCAGTGCCAGCAACAAGGCGCCGGGTGCCGCCAGGTCCTGCGCCGGGGTATACGGTTTCGGACCTTGAGATTGCTGGGCTGAAGGGTGTGACGCCATGGTGGCAGTGGTCATGTGTAAATCAACAGGTTTGAAGTATTTGCGACAGTAGCAGCATTTAACGCGCGTACCACCGTCCTCGCCCTCATTTGCGGGCAATTGCCCGCTTATTAGGGGCTGCACCCGGTTTTCTCGTCGCGTGCGTGACCCGGCATGCTGGGGTTTGCCCTTGGACGGGTATTGACGGACCGGTTTGGCCGATCAGGCGGCCAAAGGCGCCAGCGGCGGAAAAACCTGGTTGCGCCCGGCTTCTTTGGCCTCGTACTGGTGCGCGTCGGCGCGCATCACCAGGGATTGCCCGCTTTCCGGCGGTTTCCATTGCGCCACGCCCAAGCTGGCGGTGATGTTGATTTCGCGCCCCTCGTGCGATACGGGTTGCGCTTCAATAATCCCACGCAGGCGTTCGGCGTGGGCCAGCGCGGGCTCGAGCTCGGTTTCCGGCAGGACGATCAGGAACTCTTCGCCGCCCATCCGCACAATCCAGTCCAGGTTCAGCCGGGTCGAGTTGCGCAACAGCTGGCCCACCGATCGCAACACTTCGTCGCCGGCCGCGTGGCCATAACCATCATTGATGTGTTTGAAAAAATCCAGGTCCAGACAGATCACCGAGAGGTTGCGCAGGTAACGGTGGCTGCGAGCGAGTTCTTCGCGCAGGCGCGCATCCAGGGTGCGGCGGTTCAGGCAGCCGGTGAGTTCGTCGGTGATCGACAACACCCGGTTGGTTTCGGCCAGCGTCTTGAGCTGTGCCGTGCGTTCCTCGACCATGTGGTCAAGCCGCGTGATGTGTTCGCGCAGGCCGTGCTGCAGCTTGGAGAAGCCGTCGGCCACCTGGTCGATTTCATCCACATTGGCGCGCCGGGGGCGGTTCAGGTCAAGCGGTTGGGTCAGGGTGCGGGGCGTGAGCTGGGTGGCGAACAAGGCCATGTGCTGCAGCGGAATCTGCAATTCGCGGCGCAGCATGTAGGCGATGAGCCCGCAGATCAGCGCAGTGAAAATGCCATAACCGACCAGCACCGACAGGGCGTTTTGAAACACGTCGCCCAGCAGAAACTGCTGGTTGCCGACCAGTGACAACTCACCCGGCCTGCCACGGGCCGGATCGGCTCCTTCAGGCGCCGGGATTTTGATGCGCAGGCTCACCGGGCCGTCCTTGAGGGCAGGGTTGCCAGCCTCAAACTTGCGCCCGCCGCTGGCGCTGACCTGCACGTAGCCAATCTGCGCCCGCCGGGCGATCAAATCCACCTGGCTTTGCACAGTTTTAAGCTCGGTGTCCCACAGGCTGATCGACAAAATTGGCACGCTGTTGCGCGCGATTTCATCGACTTCCTGCTGGAATTGCCGGCTGTGCCGTTGCACCATCAGGAGCGATTGCGCGACGAACAGGCCAATCATGCAGACGACGGCCAGGATCACCGTGCTCTGGATCAGGTTGCTGGCGATTGGGCGAAACGGCTGGGCCGGCGGCGACTGGGCGGGCGAATCCGGGAACACGGAAACCGGCCCGCCTGGGGAAGGCGCAGACGGCGCGCCGTGCGTCGACTCCGGATGAGACGCCAACGAAGCGGGTGAAGACGGCAGGGCAGACACCGGCATCACTCCGGCGACTCAACGCGACAGACCGCCGACACGCACCAGCCGGGCAGCCAGCGCCCGTTCCTTGCAATCCATGCCAGACAGCGCAACATGTTTACTCCCGTGGTTTATCTTTTTTGTCGAAGCAGTTTAACGCGCCAATTTCCCGCCCGCGAGCCGGGCGTTTGGAAATGAACCGGATTTGCGGCTCATTTGGGCAAATTGGCCGGCGGCGGGCCAGCGCTGCGCCCGGCGGTGTTTTTGAACGGGCTTCGGTCGGCCAACTCACCGAGGTAGTTTTCAATGCCCGAGCCTTCGCGCTGCAGGAATTTCCCGACGGCGTCGGCAAACGCGGGGTGGGCCAGCCAGTGCGCGCTGTGGGTTTTGACGGGCATCAACGCCCGCGCCATTTTGTGTTCACCCTGCGCGCCGCCTTCAAAACGGGCGAAACCGTGTTCGATGCACCACTGCAGCGGTTGGTAATAACAGGCTTCAAAATGCAGGCAATCGACCCGTTTTAAAGCGCCCCAGTAACGACCATACCCAATTTGGGGTTGATTGGCGGGATTTTCGCCGCTTTCGATGTTTTTCAAGCTTGTTGAGCCGTCAAGTCTCGTTGAATGGCCGTTTATAGCTATCAAACTAGTAGCAATCGGGCGGCCGTCCTGCATCGCCACAAACAGCAGCCAGTGTTCTGGCAGGCTGGTTTGCATCGCGCGAAAAAAGTCGCGGCTCAAATACGGAGCGTTGCCATGCTCCAGGTAGGTGCGCTCGTAACAGCGGTAGAAAAAATCCCAGTCGGCGTTTGAAATGCCGGCCCCGCGCGACCAGCGAAACGTGACACCCGCCTCGGCCACCTTGCGCCGCTCCTGGCGGATTTTCTTGCGTTTTTCCTGCGCGAGTGTGGCGACGAAGGCGTCGAACGAGGCGAACCCAACGCCTGATGTGCCCTCGGGGAGCGTGGGGGCCACATTTTCCGACGGGCCGCCCCGAGAAAAATCAGCCCCCTCGGGGGGCAGCGAACCACACGCAGTGGGGAGCGTGGGGGCCACATTGTTCCAATGGAATTGCACGGTGTGGCGCTGCATCAATCCGGCGCTCTTGCAGGCCTGGAGATCGGCTTCATTGCCAAACAACACATGCAGCGAAGAGAGTTTTTTCGCATCGCACCACTGCGCCACCGCCTTGATCAAGGCTTCGCGCGCAACCTGCGTGCGCGCCAAAAGCCGCGCGCCGGGCACCGGCGTGAACGGCACGGCGATGACGGCCTTGGGGTAATAGTCCAGCCCGTGCTGCTGGTAGGCGTTGGCCCAGGCCCAATCAAACACGTATTCGCCGTAGGAATGCGCCTTGATGTAGAGCGGGCAGGCGGCCACGAGCCTGTCGCCCTGCCGCAGGGTGATGAAACGCGGCGTCCAGCCAGTCGACGGGATCGCCGCGCCGGCGCTGTGCAGCGCGGCCAGGTACTCGTGGCGCATGAAGGGGGTGGCATCGGCCTGCAGCTGCAGCAGGCTGTTCCATGCCTGAGCGTCCACCTCCAGCGGTGAATTCAAAACCCGGATGACATAATCAGAATCCACCTGCGTTTTCAACTTTCATGACTCTCAAAATCTGTGTTGCCCAGCTGAACTTTTGCGTCGGCGACCTGGCCGGCAATGCAGAAAAAATCATCGCCGCCGCCCGATCCGCCTACGCCGGCGGCGCGCGCCTGCTGCTCACGCCAGAACTGGCGATCTGCGGTTACGCCGCCGAAGACCTGTTTTTGCGCCCGGTGTTCATCGCCGCCTGTGATGATGCCGTGAAAACCGTGGCCCAGGCGCTGGCTGGGTTAAAAAACATGTGCGTGGTGGTGGGCCACCCGGGCGCGGGCCCTTCAGACCACGCCTTGCGCACGCGCTCGGTGGCAGTGGCCGGGCGCTTCAACGCCGCCAGTGTGTTGCGCGAAGGCCGGGTGGTGGCCACCTACGCCAAGCGCGAGTTGCCCAACTACCAGGTGTTTGACGAGCGGCGTTATTTTCAGCCGGGCAAGGGCGTTTGCGTGTTCGAGGCGGGTGAGGGCGAATCGGCGCGCAAAATTGGCTTGTTGATCTGCGAAGACGCCTGGTTTGTGGAGCCGGCGCGCCTGGCGCAGGCCGCCGGCGCCGAGTTGTTGTGCGTGATCAACGCCTCGCCGTTTCACGTGGGCAAGGGCGCCGAGCGCGAACTGATGATGCAGGAGCGTGTGCGCGCCTGCAGCCTTCCGCTGGTCTACGCGCACCTGGTGGGCGGGCAGGACGAGGTGGTGTTTGAAGGCGCGTCGTTCGCCTTGAACGCCGACGGCGCCGTGGCCAGCCGCGCGCCCAGTTTTACCGAAGACCTGCATGCCATCGACGTGGCGCCGGCCAAGCCCGGGCAGGCCGGCCCGCTGCACCTCAGCGGCCGCCTGGCGCCGCATCGCACAGCCCTGGCCGATTTGTGGGACGCGCTGGTGTTGGGCGTGCGCGACTACATCGGCAAAAATAGTTTCCCCAGTGTGCTTCTGGGCCTCTCGGGCGGCATCGACTCGGCGCTGGTCCTGGCCATCGCGGTGGACGCCCTGGGCAAAGACCGTGTGCGCGCCGTGATGATGCCCTCGCCCTATACCGCCGACATCAGCTGGATCGACGCGCGCGAGATGGCCCAGCGCCTGGGTGTGCGTTACGACGAAATCTCCATCGTGCCCGAGTTCGAAGCCTTCAAGGCCTCGCTGGCAGGCGAGTTCAAGGGGCTTAAGGAAGACGCTACCGAAGAGAACATCCAGGCGCGCATCCGCGGCACGCTCCTGATGGCGCTCTCCAACAAATTTGGCGGCATTGTGCTGACCACCGGCAACAAGAGTGAAATGGCCACCGGGTATTGCACGCTGTATGGCGACATGGCCGGCGGTTTTGCCGTCATCAAGGATCTGGTGAAAACCACGGTGTTTGAGCTGGCGCGCTGGCGCAACCTGCATGACCCGTATGGCACCGGCAAGGCCCCGATCCCCGAGCGCATCATCACCCGCCCGCCCAGCGCCGAGCTGCGGCCCGACCAGACCGACCAAGACAGCCTGCCCGAATACGCCGTGCTGGACGCGATTTTGGAGCGTTACATGGAGAACGACGAGAGCATTGAAAGCATCATCGCCGCTGGTTTTGAGCGCGCCGATGTGGAGCGCGTGACGCGCCTGATCAAGATCAACGAATACAAGCGCCGCCAAGCGCCGGTGGGCATTCGTGTGACGCACCGCAGTTTTGGCAAGGATTGGCGTTATCCTATAACGTCGAAATTCCGCCAATAATGCAGGCGCAAGCCCAATCAGGAGACACCATGAAACAGATCACCGCCATCGTCAAACCGTTCAAACTCGAGGAAGTGCGCGAGGCGCTGGCCGACTGCGGCGTCACCGGCCTCACCGTCACGGAAGTGAAAGGATTCGGCCGCCAGAAGGGCCACACAGAGCTGTACCGTGGCGCTGAATACGTGGTCGATTTCCTGCCCAAGGTGAAGGTGGAAGTGGTCGTGAAAACTGACGACGTCGACCGCTGCGTGGACGCCATCATCAAAGCCGCCCACACCGGCAAGATCGGCGACGGCAAGATTTTTGTCACCTCCGTCGAGCGCGTGGTGCGCATCCGCACGGGTGAAATGGACGAAGCGGCGGTGTAGGTTTTTGCTTCTGATTTCCAGTTCCCAATTCAACTGGCCAATGGCGCTGGTGCCTGATCGGCGACCCGGTCGCCAGCCAAGCGCCACGCCGCCGCTCCTCATGGTGCTTAACCCGCGTCACCTTCGGTGCCACGGCGCAGAAATCGTCGGGACGGCGTGGCGCATGGCTGGCGGGGAAGGTGACGTGGTTTGAGAAGGGTCAAGTCTGCAAAATGCAAATAGCTGAATACATTCGCACGGACACTACCGAAGATGCACTGTCTTCACTTGAATTAGCTTCAGACTTTTACGATGAAGGAGCAAAGGATGACCGATATTGGAAGTGGTTCATCGTAGCGCTGCACGCTGGCATCCAAGGACTATTCGCGTTGGCGCTGGAGAACGGAAACGCATTGTTGGTCCAGAAGCCAAGTGTAATGGTCAAAATGCTCTCAGCCTATGGAGCGGGCGGTAATCACCCAGAGCCGCACATGGATAACTTTCTCAAGCTCTATAAAAAATTGCAATGTAAAGAGAATCTCCGAAGCACTGAATCATTGCCCCTTCCCTTGTCGTCTCAGCAGGAACTAGCGATCTGCAATTTGAACGAGCTACGAGACGAGTATCTCCATTTCAATGCGAAATCCTGGAGCATTGAACGCCAACTGATTGTTTTGCAGGCCAAGGATTGCCTTGACGTGGCGAACTTCATTGTCTTCCAAAGCCGAACAATTCTGTGGTATGACCAATCGAATCATGAACGCGCAAAAACCGCGCTCATTCGTCTTCATCAGTTGTTGAATCGGGACAGCTAATCAGTTCTTACGGAGTCTGAGGCAGCTCACTAAGGCGATGTGAGCCATTCAAATCACTCGCTGATGCAGCATTTTTAGATTCGCTTCAGCCGCAAGGCATGCGCCCCGCCGTCCCGACGATTTCTGCGCCGTGGCACCGAAGGTGACGCGGGTTGAGCACCATGAGGAGCGGCGGCGGGGCGCTTGCCTTGCGGCCAGCGGCGTCAGAACCAGAGTGGTGCCAATTTGCCGGTGAATTTGAACCCAACTTCGGACAACCAGCCAGTCAGAGCCACTAAATTCCATCCAGCCGCGCCTGCGGCGAAAAGCCAGCCGCTTCAACCAATTCCTTGATCAGCGCCAACGGCTCAGTCCCTGTGCGGATCAAACCCATCTGCGCGTCTCCCATGAATTGGCTGTTCACGCTGTGCCGCAAAAACTGCAACAACGCGTCGTAATAACCGTCTAGGTTCAACAGGCCAACCGGTTTGTCGTGGAAGCCCAGTTGCCGCCAGGTCCATGCCTCGAAGAATTCTTCAAAGGTGCCGATGCCGCCGGGCAGGGCGAGGAAGGCGTCAGCGCGCTCGGCCATGATGCGTTTGCGCTCGTGCATGGTGTCGACCACAAGCAACTCATGGCAACCGTTGTGAGCCCATTCGCGTTCCACCATCGTTTTCGGTATGACGCCGACCACCTGGCCGCCTGCGGCGAGGCAGGCGTCGGCCAGGATGCCCATCAGGCCGTTGCGGCCGCCACCATAGACCAACTGGCCTTGGTGGGCGCCGATCCAGTGGCCGACTTCGGCGGCCACGCGGGCAAAGGCAGGTGAATTCCCGGTGCGGGAGCCGCAATAAACAGCAAGGGAAAAGGCCGGTGATGTCATCCGCAGAAAATTGGCGGCTCAGCGGCTCAATGGCGCCGACGTTACCAGGCGGGTGCCTGCGAAGGCGTCATGCCAAAACTGTTGCTCGGGATGAAACCGGCTCAAAATCGCCCACACGGCAATCCAGCCCAGGGTGATGACGGCAGCTTCCCTGCCTGGCAGATCGAACAGCGCTGACGCGGCCAAGGGCGGCAAAAACCAGGCCCAACTGCACAGGTAACGCACGATGGCGCGCTGTTGTGTGAGGGCGCGGCCGTGTTGGTCGACGACGCGGATGTTCCAGGTTTTCATCGCCAGCGTCTGGCCCTTCGACCAGAACCACACGAAATAGATGCCAAAAACGACGAACAGGAAGGCTTGCAGCGCATGCCGGTTGTCCAGCGCGTGGCGGGTCTGGCTCAGGGCGCTGAACAAATAACCCGCAATGAAAACCACGCCGAACATCAGCAGACCTTCGTAGGTCCAGCAGGCCATGCGGCGCCACAGGCCTGGCGTCTGGCGCGCCCGCTCAGCCGGGCTCAATTTTTGCCAACCGCCGATTCAGAACCGCCGGGATTGCGCGGGAGCAGGGTATTGGAATGGACGCTGGACGGCTGGGGTGTGTTCGCGGCGACAGCCGAGCTCTTCTGGGTGTGTCGCGTGGAGGGCACGTTGGCCAGTTTTTGCGCAGGCACCGGTTTTACCGTCGCCGTGGCCCCAGTCGGGGCGGGCGGGGCTTTGGCTGCGAGTTTTTTCTTTTCTTCGGGGCTCAGCGCCTGGTAAGCCTGCCAGTTGGCGGCTTTTTCGTCGGGCGCAATTTTTTTGGTCTCGGCAAAATTCAGGCGCGCCTGGTTGCGCTGCTGCGGGCTCAGGCTGACCCAATCGGTCATGCGGCTGTGCAGCTTGGCCTGCTCGGCGGGTGCCAGGGAGGCGTAATTTTTGGACAGGGCCAGCCACTTGCGTTTGTGGGCTTCGCTGAACGTGGCCCAACTAACGCTCAAGGGTTTGAGGGATTGCTGCTGGGCCGGTGTCAGCTCCTGCCACAGCGGTTTGGAAGGCGCCCCTTGCGCGACGGCTGCCGCAGGGGTTGACGGTTTGGCGCCCGCTGTGCCAGCGGCAGTGCTTGGCAGCGGCTTGAAGGCGCCCGACGTCGCCGGGGCCAGGTTGGTCTGAGCGCTCTGCGTGGTCTGGGCGAAGGCGAAAGTGAAGGTTGGCGCCACAACTGCCAGCCCCAAGCTCAAAACAATCCCGCCCAGAACTTTGCGAAACGCCATGCAGTGATGCTTCAGAACAGGTGGTTCAGGCTTTGTCGCGGCAGGCTATTGCCCCACTTCGCGGCGGGACTTCAGAAACTGCACAAAACCCGGGTCGGCGTAAGCCGCAGGTGGCAGATCATCGGTGAGCAAGGCGGCGTCAACCTCGGCCACTTCACGGGCGCGGTTGTCGTTCTGGATGTTGTTGATGACAAAAAGCCCAACCATCAGGGCGACCAACGGCAAGGCTGAGGCGATCATGTTCCAGAGGCTGAAAGGCTCGTTGCCGCCAGAGCCCATGCTCAAGGTGGCGCTGCCGCCAGAGCGCGAAACCGACGGCGCAGTGGCGGCGTGGGTGAGGCTGGCCAGCTTGCGTTTGGCCACGGCCTGCTGGCGCGAGACACGCAAACGCTCGGTGAGGTCGTGGGGAAGGGTGTCGGTGGCGTCAGACAGGCGCGATGTGAGCTTCAGCGCGAACCGCTCCTGCGCCAACTCAAGGGCGAGGTTTGTGCGGAATGTGTCAGTTTGTTGGTTTGTGTAACTCATAGTGTGATCCCCTTTGCCCTCAACGCTTTGCTGAGAGCTTGGACTGCCCGGGAGCAGTGCGTTTTGACACTGCCTTCCGAACACCCCATGGCCGCCGCCGTTTCGGCCACGTCCATCTCCTCCCAGTAACGCATGAGGAAGGCTTCCCGTTGACGTCCGGGCAACTCCTGAATCTCGATTTCAATCTCCTTGAAAATCTGGCCGCGTTCGACGGTGGTTTGGGCGCTTTCGTTGCGTTCCGAGCCTTCCACCACCGACAAAGTTTCCAGCACGTCGAATTCGCCGTCTTCACCCGCCGATTCGAAGTCGCTCAGGTTGGAGAATAAGGCTTTTCGGGTTTTGTTGCGCCGGAACCAGTCCAGCGTGCAGTTGGAGAGGATGCGCTGGAACAGCATTGGCAACTCGGCCGCTGGCTTGTCGCCGTAATGCTCGGCCAGTTTCATCATGCTGTCCTGCACGATGTCCAGCGCCGATTCTTCATCGCGCACGTGGTAAACCGAGCGTTTGAAGGCGCGCCGTTCGACGCTTTTCAAAAAATCGGAGAGTTCCTGTTCAGTTGCCAATTGATTGCACGGTCATTGTCGAATGTCCCGCGATGTCCCATGGTTTTTGTGGTGTCGCGAATTGGCGCAAATTATGGCATTCGCGTCCGCTGATTTTGCTGCTCTGCACCAAAATTGCCGCTTCAGTGACATAATGCGGATTGCAATTCAAACGGCAAACGGGTTCTGGCTCGGCGCGCAATCTGGGCGCGCTTATGGCTTGAGTCCAAAGTTTCGACACGGCCCCAAAAGGGTTCGGGAAGAAGCACCCAAGGTTTTTCGTCAGAGAAATTCACAAAGGTTCATCATGGAAATTTCCAAAGCTGAGATCAATTCCGCTGCGCTTGCGCCCCTGCAATCGGCGGCCAACCACGCCCAGGCCGCTGCTGCGGCCAAAAACCCCCCGGCTCCGCTGGACCTGCGCGGCGGCGAGATTCTCGTCAAGGCCCTGCAGGCCGAAGGTGTGAAATACGTCTGGGGCTACCCCGGCGGCGCGGTTTTGCACATTTACGACGCTTTTTACAAGCAAGACACCATCCAACACGTGCTGGTGCGCCACGAGCAGGCGGCCGTGCATGCGGCAGATGGCTACGCCCGCGCCACCGGCGACGTCGGCGTGGCCCTGGTCACCTCCGGCCCTGGCGTGACAAATGCCGTCACCGGCATCGCCACGGCGTACATGGACAGCATCCCGATGGTGATCATCACCGGCCAGGTGCCCACGGCGGCGATTGGCCTGGACGCCTTCCAGGAATGCGACACCGTCGGCATCACCCGCCCGATCGTCAAGCACAACTTCCTCGTCAAAGACGCCAAAGACATGGCCGAGACCATGAAAAAGGCCTTCCACATCGCGCGCAGCGGCCGCCCGGGCCCGGTGGTGGTTGACATTCCAAAAGACGTGTCGTTCAACAAGGTGGCCTATACCGGTTACCCCGAGACCGTGACGATGCGCTCCTACAACCCGGTGCGCAAGGGCCACGGCGGACAGATCCGCAAGGCGCTGCAGCTGCTGTTGACGGCCAAGCGCCCTTTTATCTACACCGGCGGCGGCGTCTTGCTCAGCAACGCCTCAAACGAGTTGCGCACCCTGGTTGACATGCTGGGTTACCCCGTCACCAACACCTTGATGGGCCTGGGCGCTTACCCGTCTACCGGCCAGAAGTTCCTGGGCATGCTGGGCATGCATGGCACGCTGGAAGCCAACAACACCATGCAGAACTGCGACGTGTTGCTGGCGGTGGGCGCGCGTTTTGACGACCGCGTGATCGGCAACCCCAAACACTTCGCGCAGAACGAGCGCAAGATCATCCACATCGACATCGACCCGTCGAGCATTTCCAAACGCGTGAAGGTTGACATCCCGATCGTCGGCGATGTGAAAGACGTGTTGCTGGAGATGATCGCGATGATCAAGGAAAGCCCCCTCAAGCCCGACGCGAAAGCCCTGGCCGAGTGGTGGGAGACGATCGAGGTCTGGCGCAAAAAGGATTGCCTCAAGTACAGCATGGGCAAGGGCGATGTGGTCAAGCCGCAGCATGTGGTTGAAACCCTGTGGAACATGACCAAGGGCACCGACACCTACATCACGTCCGACGTGGGCCAGCACCAGATGTGGGCGGCGCAGTATTACCGCTTTGACGAGCCGCGCCGCTGGATCAACTCGGGCGGCCTGGGCACCATGGGCGTGGGCATTCCCTACGCCATGGGCATCAAACTGGCCAAACCGGACGCCGAGGTGTTCTGCATCACCGGCGAAGGCTCGGTGCAGATGTGCATCCAGGAGCTGTCAACCTGCCTGCAATACAACACGCCGATCAAAATCGTCTCGCTCAACAACCGTTATTTGGGCATGGTGCGCCAGTGGCAGGAGATCGATTACGAAGGCCGCTACAGCCACAGCTACATGGACGCGTTGCCCAACTTCGTGAAACTGGCCGAGGCCTACGGCCACGTCGGCATGTTGATCGAAAAGCCGGGCGACGTGGAGGGCGCGCTGCGAGAAGCGCGCAAACTCAAAGACCGCACGGTGTTCATGGATTTCCGCACCGACCCGACGGAAAACGTCTTCCCGATGGTGAAAGCCGGCAAGGGAATCACAGAAATGTTATTGGGAAGCGAAGATTTGTAGTTATTTGGCCTGTAAGTCTCAAATAATGGCTATTTTTAGCTACTAAATAAGGACTATTTTTGTATAAATATTAGACAATATTTTCACTTTAATTATTTATAATCAGCAACTTTGACGAATCTATTGCCCGCCAAGCCCGGTGTTTACCGATGCCGGGGGAGGGCGGCGAAAAGAGGAATCTATCTTTATGAAACACATCATTGCAGTTTTGGTGGAAAACGAGCCCGGCGCTCTTTCCCGCGTGGTTGGGCTGTTTTCGGCCCGTGGTTACAACATTGAATCACTCACTGTCGCGCCCACCGAAGACCCCACACTTTCCCGCATGACGATCCAGACCTCGGGGTCTGACGACGTCATTGAGCAAATCACCAAACACCTGAACCGGCTCATCGAGGTCGTCAAGGTCGTCGATCTGACCGAAGGCGCCTACATCGAGCGCGAGCTGATGATGGTCAAGGTGCGCGCCGTCGGCAAGGAGCGCGAAGAAATGAAACGCATGGCCGACATCTTCCGCGGCCGCATCATCGATGTCACGGAAAAAAGTTACACCATCGAGCTGACCGGCGACCAGTCGAAAAACGATGCCTTCCTGACGGCCATCGAGCGCGGCGCGATTCTGGA
>JANNEZ010000273.1:0-14072 GCA_031379255.1 Rhodoferax sp.
GTTTGGCAGCCTTTGGAAAACGGCCAACGCGCAGTTCCTTATCGACGTTGAGTTGCTGGGGCTGGAGAGTTCTCGACTGGTCGGTCCTCGTGGCCGATGCACTGCAGAGTCCCTTTTGCCCCAGCACCCGTAACATACAAGTACTGCAGATGGTTGCCCGAAGGGCCCGTGACACCTAAGCCCTGGCGGCGTTGGGGTGGGGCAGGCGGCCCGGCAGACAGAGCGATGAACCGGATTCAGGCTGCTGCAATTCCACACAGTTGGTTGACCAGTTCTTCAACCTGCACAGGCAAACTGTCCCCACGCCAAACCACATGCTGGTCAGTCCTGCACAACACCAGTTTGTGCAAATAAGCTGACGGAATTTCCAGACCACGGTCAGCCGGCACATCCACAACAGCCAGCGGCATGCGGCGCAACGCGGCAGCATTTTGGAAAGCGCCCACATCCACACCTGCATCAAACCGCAGCAATGTGTAGCCCGGCCCAAAGCTGTCATACAGGGAACGGGTGCGCCCGGCATCCAGCCAGAAATGCGGCGCACGGCAACCGGGCACGGTGCTGGGCGTGAAGTCGCCCATGGTGTAGGCGGGTGCGGGCTCGGCTTCATGCGCGATGATGGGTGAGCCGCTGTAGAAGTAGCCGAAGTTCAGGCCGCCGGCGCAGAACTGCTGCACGTTCAGCTCGTAGGCGGCGCGGCCCATGTCGGCGCGCACGGCGTTGCCCTCTTGGCCTTCGGCTTCGATGTTGGGCGGCACACCGCGCTTCATCTTGATCATTTGCTGCGCGTGGTTCATGGCGAACTGCGAGACCTGTTCGGTGATGGGCTGGCGCTCGGCCTCGTAGGCGTCCAGGATGGCCTCTTCACCCCAGCCCTGCACGCGCGCGGCCAGAAGCCACGAGAGGTTGAGCGCGTCGGCAATGCCGGCGTTCATGCCGTAGCCAGCGTAGGGCATCCAGATGTGGGCCGAGTCGCCCGCCAGAAAGACATGGTCGTTTCGAAAGCGGTTGGCCACCAGGCGGCGGCCCACCCAGTCTTCCTTGCTCAGCACTTCGTAGCTGAAGTCGGGCCCCACGCCGAGGATCTGGCGGATGCTCCAGTCGCGGTCCACCGAGTCAAACTCCGGCTCGTCCGGGCTCAGGTGGTTGTGGATCAGCCAGTTGTCCTGGCCGTCGATGGAGAACACCGTGCCGCAGCGGTCGGGGTTCATCACATAGGTGGACCACGCCCGCTGGCCGGGGATCATGCCCATCAGCTTTGGAGCGCGGATGTAGGTGGACTGCACGCGCTGGATGATGGCGGTGCCTTCGAACTTGGCGCCCATCTGCTTGCGGATTTCCGAGCGACCGCCGTCGCAGCCCACCATGTAGCGGCTGCGGATGATTTGCGTGTGGCCAGTGTCGAGGTGGGTTGCCGTGGCCGCAACGCCGTTTTCGTCTTGCTCAAAGGCGGTGATCTGCGTGCGGTTGAGCAGTGTCACGCCGGGCAGGCTGGCCGCGTGCGCCAGCAAAATCGGCTCCAGGTAAATCTGGTTGATGCGGTGCGCCGGCTCGGGCGTGGGCCAGTGGCCGTCGGGGCCGGTCGTGTCTGTGTAGCGGTCTCGGCGGCAGGGGATGGGGATGCGTGAGAACTCGGTGCCCGTCATGCGGGTGCGGAAGGCGGCGTCGTTGGGGTAGTCGGCGGGCAAACCTGCATCGCGCAGTTTTTGCGCCACGCCAAGGCGGCGGAACTGCTCCATGGTGCGCGCGGCCACGTGGTTGCACTTCACGTTGGGCGGCTCCATGTAGTGGCGCATTTCGGCGACCACCACACGGATGCCGCGCGAGGCCAGATCCATAGCCAGCGTCAGGCCGACCGGGCCTGCGCCGACGATCAATACATCACAGGTCAATGTCATTCAAGTTTGGTGCCCGAGGTCTTGATGACCCTGGCCCATTTTTGTGTTTCGCTCTTGATGAAGCGCTCAAACTCTTCGGGCTTGGTGGGCACAGGCTCCACGCCCTGGGCGCGCATGGCGCGGGCGATCTCCGGGTCTGACAATGCGGCGACGACTTCCGCATTCAGGCGCGCGATGATGCTGGCAGGCGTGCCAGCAGGCGCAACCAGGCCGAACCAGCCGGTGGACTCATAACCCGCAACACCGCCCTCAGCCATCGTGGGCACCTCGGGCAAAGTCGGCTGACGCTGAGCGCCGGTCACCCCCAGCGCCAGCAACTTGCCAGCCTTGATGTGCGGCAGCGCGGCCACGAGATCCACCATGGCCAGCGGCACCTGGCCGGCCAGTGCGTCCAGGGTAGCGGGCCCACTGCCACGATACGGCACCTCCACCAGCTGCACCCCCGCAAGCTGCGTGAACAGCTGGCTCGACAGGTGCATGGCCGTGCCATTGCCGCCGTGCCCGATGGAGAACTTGCCCGGCGCGGCTTTGGCCTGGGCGATCAGCTCTGGCAAGGTCTTGGCCGAGATGCCGGGGTTGGCCACCAGTACAAAGGGCGAGCTGGCCAGCAAGGTAATGGGCTTGAAATCCTTCACCGGGTCGAAGGGCATCTGCGGGTACAGGCTGACGTTGGCGGCCAGGCCGCCCGCTGCGCCCACACCCAGCGTGTAACCGTCGGGCGGCGCTTTGGCCACGATGGCCAGGCCCACATTGCCACCGGCGCCGGGCCGGTTGTCCACCACCCAGGGCTGGCCGAGTTTTTCAAGAAGCCGCGGCATCAAAATGCGCACCACCGCGTCGGAGCTGCCGCCGGGCGGGAAGGTCACTATCACGCGCGTTGGCTTGCTGGGGTAGTCTGCGCCAGGGGTTTGCGCCAGCACGCAAGGTGCGGCAAGCCAGCTGGACAACAGCCATGCGCAGGCCTTGAAAGTGGTGTTCATGGTGGAATCCCTTGTGTTGTCTGACAAAAACTGGTTTTCTCGTGAATTTTCATGACAAGCTTCCGCTTATATAACAAATTACCGGGCGGCGCGCACGCCAAACAAGATGCCAAAAGTCACCAGCGCCAGGCCCGCCCACAGGTTCCACGTGAGCGGCTCACCCAAAAAGTAGGCCACGCCCAGCATCCATACATTGCAATCATTTGTTCACGAAATGCCAAACCAAAAACTTGACTGCATTGGCGCCCTGACGGCGCAAGCGCAAGTCAGGACAAGCGCCGCGGCCGTCAGTCCACCACAGCTGCTGGCCGCCTGACCTCGCCAAATCCAGGCTCATACGCACCAGCAAGTACGGGGTCTTCCAGCGCCCGCGCCCGCCGGGCCTGTGCCACATTCGACGAGGGCAGATTGGCGAAGGGCGGGCAAATGCCGGTGCTGATGTAACTCAGCGCCGCCGCAGTGCGCAGCTCCGCCGGGTCGCCGAGTTCCCGCGTCAGGTCGTCGCTCATCGCGCAGGTTGGCGCAAAACCGTTGGCATAGTTGGCATCGCCCAGGCCGTTGGCCACTTCCAGGCTGACGGCGCTGTAGGTGGTGCCGCAGGCGTCACGCGGCTGCGAGCCGTAGGGTTTGCCAAAACTGGTGGCGCCGATGGCGATGACCGGCATGTGGGGACGCAAGCCATTGATGACCATCTCACTGGCGGAGGCTGTGCCGCCTGCTGTGATGACAAACAGCCGGCTCAGGTTCTCCAGCGGCGCGGCAGGCAGCGTTTGCAAGTTTGACGCGAACGCCTGCGCCACGTTGCTGGCCGAATATTTGGCGTTGAAACGAAACAGCGCAAAGGTGCTGCCGCTGAGCCTGGAGCCGCCAAGCATGCTGGCCAGGTCCCGCGCCTGTGTGGTGCTGCCACCGCCGTTGTAACGCAGATCAAGCACAACTTCGGTAACGCCCGCTGCC
Organism: Rhodoferax sp.; assembly: GCA_031379255.1. Classification (GTDB taxonomy): domain Bacteria; phylum Pseudomonadota; class Gammaproteobacteria; order Burkholderiales; family Burkholderiaceae_C; genus JANYCG01. The sequence goes on from JANNEZ010000273.1 coordinate 3,836, forward strand.
CTGAAACTGTTGATCGCCGCGCCCATGGCCACTGCGCCGCTGGCGATGAACTCCTGGTAGGCGATGTAGCCCACCCTGGCGCCATTGGGTGCTGTCAACACGGTGGCATGGCTCACCGGCGAGAGGTCGAATTCGGCCGAGTTCACGCTGAAGCTGCGTTGCAAGGCGGCCAGGTCTCGCACGACAAAGTTGCGCGCAATGCCGGCGGTGGTGACCGGTGCATTGGCGCCCGCCACAATCTGCGCCGGTGTGAACCCGTCGATGGTGACGATGGTTTCGCCGCGCCGCAGGCCTGCCAGACCCACCGGGCTCAAGGCTTCCACCAGACGCACTTTGAGGATGGTCTGGGCGGCATCGGCCCAGGCCAATGAGTAGCCGTAGCCGGTGCGTCGGCCCTGTGCAAAAAACTGCAGAAACTGCTGGGTGGATTGCGAGAAGCTGTAGCGGTCGACCACCGGATACACGAGGCTGTTGAAGTACTGGTCAATCGTCGTGGCTGCCTCGTTGGGCGTGCCCTGGCGGTCATACCAGAGGTACTGGTCGTTCATGAAATCACGCAGCCAGGCGCGCTGGTCTGCGATGGCGCAGGTTTGCGGCGCCCCCGGATAGGGGCTTGCGCCCTGCACGGCGCCGCCGCCACCGGAGCCACCTCCGCCGCAGGCCGCCAGCAGCAACAGCGCGCATGCGCCCAAAAACGACCTGGCGGTGGATTTGCGCATCGTGTCAGCTCCCTGCGTTTGCCGCTTTATGTTGCGCCAATTGTGCCGTCACGGTTAGGTCGCGGGCCTTGCGTAGGCCAAACAAGATGCCAATCGTCACCAAAGCCAGGCCCGCCCACAGGTTCCAGGTCAGTGGCTCGCCCAGGAAATACACCGCACCCAATGCAGACGAGCCAGGCACCACCGCAGTGAACATGGTGGTGCGCACCGGGCCAAAATACTGGACCATTTTGGTGAAGGTGATGCCGGAAATCACCACCGACCCGCAGCCCTGGAACAGCATCTGGAAGAGTATGTCGGCTAACGGCGCTGTTGCAAGCTTGCTCGGAATCACCTGCGCCACAACCAGCACCGAATACAACGGCACATAGGCCATGGCAGCGAAAACAGTGATGGCGATGGTGGCGCGCACGGCGTCGAGCGCGAACTTGCGAGCCAGCACGGTGTACATCGACCAGCTGAAGGCACCGATCATGAAGAGCACGTCACCGCGCCAGACGCCGCCCCCGTCAAAGGCGCGCAACAGGCTGGCGCCGCCAACCAGCAATGCGCCGCAGACAATCAGACCCAGGCTGATCAGGCGAACGCGCGTCAGCCGCTCATGCAAGACCACAACCGCCAGCAGGGTTGTCCACAGTGGCAAACTGCCCGGTAATAAAACCGAAGCGTGCGCGGCGGGTGCGTAGACAAATCCGCTGTAGGCAAAAATGCCATACAACAGGCCGCCAAACACGCCCGTCAATACGGTGATTTTGAGCGGCAGCGGAGAAAATCCCCACACGGAAGAAGCACGCTCTTGGCCTTGCGCCCGGTCGCGCCGCACCAGCCACCAGCCCCAGGGCAGCAAAATCAGCGATGCGCCAACAATGCGGGCCAGCACAATGTCAAGCGGCGTCATGGTCGCGCCGCGCGCCGGGTCTGTGGTGGCCCGGGCGATGATGATGAAGGATGTCCAGATGATGATGGTGATCACCGCTGCCGAGATGCCGATGGCCCTGGGCGACAGGGTTTTGAAGAAACGCATGACTGGATTATCGGCGGCGGCGGTAGACTGGCCCGCCATGAACGCCCTTAACCCTGTCGCAGGCCAAGTCGCGCGCCTGGCCCGAATCTGCCTTGCCGCGTTCTTGCCTTCGTGCGCGCTGGGCGCCCTGGCGCAAACCCTTCCGCTGGAGGTGGAAGCGGCGCTGCAACGCGCCAATGTGTCGCGTGAGGCTGTGGCCATTCTCGTCACCGACGTGCAAGGCCGCGGCAACCCGCGCCTGAGCCACCGCGCTGGCGCAGCGGTCAACCCCGCCTCGGTGATGAAACTTGTCACCACCTACGCGGCACTTGATTTGCTCGGCCCCAGTTTCTCTTGGAGCACGCCGGTGTATCTGGACGGCACAGTGCGGGACGGCGCCCTGAACGGGAACGTCTACATCAAAGGGCAAGGCGACCCGAAACTCGTTTCAGAGCGGCTGTGGCTGCTTCTGCGCCGGGTACAGGGCCTGGGCATCAAGACCATCAACGGCGACATCGTGCTGGACCGCAGCGCCTTTGAAACAGTGGAAGTAGACCCGTCGCTGTTTGATGGCGAACCGCTGCGGCCCTACAACGCAGCGCCCGACGCGCTCTTGATCAACTTCAAGTCGGTGGTCATGACCTTCGTGCCCGACCGCGCCAACAATGTGGCGCAAGTTCAAGTGGAGCCGCCGCTGGCCGGCGTGCAAATGCCTGCCACTGTGCCTTTGAACAACGCGGCCTGCAGCGATTACCGCAGCAGCCTGCGCGCAGATTTTTCCGATGCCTCGCAAATTCGCCTGCAGGGCAGTTACCCGGCCAGTTGCGGCGAGAAGGTGTGGCCGGTGGCCTACGCCGACCCGAAATCGTTCGCCGCACGCGCGGTAGGCGGCATGTGGCGCGAAATGGGCGGGAAACTTTCCGGCAGTGTTCGCGAAGGCCGCTTGCCGCCCAGCGTTGCGGCGCTGAAACCGGCATTCGAGGTGGCATCGCCCACGCTGCCCGAGGTGATACGCGACATCAACAAATACAGCAACAATGTGATGGCGCAGCAGTTGTTCCTCACGCTGAGCCTGCAAAACAAAACGCCGCAAAACGCCAACGGCGCAACGGCGACACTCGCCGCTTCGCGCGATCTGTTGCAGCGCTGGTGGCGCAGCGCCATCAGCGACAGCGATATGCCGGTGTTTGACAACGGCTCGGGTCTCTCGCGCGGCGAACGAATCACCGCCCAGGGCCTGGCGCGCCTGCTGCAAACCGCCTACGCGTCCCCGTTGATGCCGGAGCTCATCTCGTCGTTGCCCATCACCGGCATGGACGGCACGCTGCGCAGCAGCCGCAGCACGGCGCGCGGCAGCGCCCACCTGAAAACCGGCACCCTGCGCGACGTGGCGGCGATCGCCGGTTACGTGCTGGGCAACAGTGGCCGCCGTTACGTGGTGGTGATGATCGTCAACCAGGCCGGAGCGGTGGCGGCAAGGCCCGCGATGGACGCGCTAGTAGACTGGGTGGCCAACGACCGCCCCTAGAGACTGAAGCAAAACCCGACAAGCTCAATCAACCTGTGAGTTAAACCATGAAGACATTGTTGACCGCGCGAATCCTCTGCGTGCTGCTGCTGGGCCTCGCTGGCGCCTGCGCGTCTGCCCAAACCTGGCCGACCAAGCCCATCCGGCTGGTGCTGCAATTTCCGCCGGGGGGTTCGACCGATGCCGTGGCCCGGATTCTGGCGCAGGCCATGACAGCGTCACTGGGTCAACCGGTTCTGGTTGACAACAAGCCTGGCGCGGACGGCGCCATTGCGGGCGATTTCGTGGCGCGGGCCGAGCCGGACGGGCACACCTTCTTCATGGCGACCAATACGGCGATGATGCAGGTGCCGCTGCTCAGGAAAAACGCGCCTTACGACGCCGTCAAGAGTTTCACGCCGGTCTCGCTGATCGGGCGTTACGTCTATGTGCTGGTCACCCACCCCAGCGTACCCGCCAGGGATGTCAACGAATTGCTCGCCCACGCGCGCAACAATCCGGACAAACTCGGCTACGGCAGTTACAGCGGCGTCACACAGCTGATGCATGTCCGGCTCAAGTCCGTGAAGGCCGACATGGTCCTGGTGCCCTACAAGGGTGAGGCGCCCACCGTGACGGACATTCTGGGCAACCACGTGCAACTGACCTTCGCAACACCGGCCAGCACGCTGCAACACATCAAGGAAGGCAAACTCCGCGCGTTGGCGGTGTTGCTGCCGGCACGTTCGTCCCTGTTGCCAACAGTTCCTACCGGCGCCGAGGCGGGGTTGCCGCCGTTCACGGCGGGCACTTGGGCCGCGTTGTTCGCCCCGGCGCGCCTGTCGCCGGAGATTGCCTTGCGCATGAACCGCGAGCTCAATGCGGCCATGCAGCGTCCCGAGGTGCGCGAGCGCATCAGCGCCCTGGGTTTTGAACTCGGTGGCTCAACACCGCCCGAGATGGCGGCGTTTGTGCAAGAGCAGCTGCAGGCGTGGTCGGCCGCGTTTCGCGAAGCCGGAATGGTGGCCGAATAGGTCGCAACGCGCAAAGGCTACGCTGCGGCGGCGCGTGTCAGCCGGTCGCGCACGCCGTCCCACTCGGGCGCATCCGGCGGGGTTTCAATCCAGATCAGCTTCACACCCTGTGCGTCAAACTCGCGCAACACTGCGAACAGCTGTTGTGCGGTGGCGGCCGCATCGTCAGGCATGCGCCGGCGCAGGATGCGCGCGGACTTGCTGCGCAGAATTGCGCGTGACCAGGTGGCGATGTGCGGTTTGCCATTGGTTTTGTTGTCCAGTTCGGCGCCCAGAAGGTCCAGCGCAGCCTGCAGGGCTTTGGTTTCCATCAAGCGGACTTTGGCGTGGGGCGCGTAGTGCGACTCCAGCGTGCCGGAGACCCGCGGCGCCTGCGAGGCCTGCGCCAATGGGTCACCCGGCATCAAGACCCGCTGGCCACAGGCCGCGCTGAGTTGTGCCGGGGTGAGGCTGCCCGGTCGCAACAGCACGGGCGCGGCGCGGCTGCAGTCGATGATGGTGGATTCGATGCCCACGTCACACGGGCCGCCGTCCAGAATCAGCAGCGCTTCGCCGAATTCGGCCTGCACGTGGTGGGCGGTGGTTGGGCTCACCCGGCCAAACTGGTTGGCGCTGGGTGCCGCAATGCCAAACACGGCCGCAGCGCCGCCAGGTTTCGGCGCCAGCAGGGATTGCAGCAGAGCCTGCGCCACCGGATGCGAGGGGCAACGCAGGCCGATGGTGTGTTGCCCACCCGCTGCGGCCGCCGCCACTTCGGGGCGACGCGGCAGGATCAAGGTCACCGGGCCCGGCCAGAAGGTGTCGATCAGGCGCTGGGCAAACGGCGGCACTTCCTTGGCAAAGTGGGAGACGACGCTGGCCTTGGCCACGTGAACAATCAGCGGGTGCTCACTCGGGCGGCCCTTGGCGCTGAATATTTTGGCAACGGCCAAAGGGTTGTCAGCGTCGGCGGCCAGCCCGTACACGGTTTCAGTGGGCAGCCCCACCAGGGCGCCGGACCGAATCGTCTGGGCGGCCCGTTCGATGGAATCGGGCGCGTCGCCGGCAACGATCACGGGGCTGTCCAGTTCACCAGCGGTGCAATGCCCAGCACATGGGCCGCCTTCAAGGCCGTGGCCTGAACTTCGAGCGGCGTATTGCCGGTGATGGTCAGGTGGCCCATTTTGCGGCCGGCCCTGGCCTCGGTTTTGCCATACAGGTGCAGGTGGGTGCCCGGCAGCGCCAGAAGTTTGTCCCAAGGCACGGACCCGCCTGCCGGCCAGATGTCGCCCAGCAGGTTCAGCATGATGGCCGGACTGGTTTGGCGCGGTGGGTTCAGCGGCAATCCGGCCAGCGCCCGCACCTGCAACTCAAACTGCGACACATCGCAGGCGTTCATGCTCCAGTGGCCGCTGTTGTGCGGGCGAGGTGCGATTTCATTGACGACCAGGCGCGGCTTGTCGCCTGTGCCATCCAGCACGACAAAAAACTCGATGCACAAAACACCGACGTATTGCAGCTCCAGCGCCAATGATTTCGCAGCATTGATGGCTTGTTTTTCGAGACCTGGCGGCAAATCTGACTGGTAAACCTCGGTCACCGCCAAAATGCCGTCGCGGTGGGTGTTGCGCTGCAGCGGCAGGTTCACACAGGTGCCATCTCGCCCGCGCGCGACGATCACCGAACATTCGGTATCCAGAGCGAGCATTTTTTCCAGCACACACGGCGCCTGTTTCAATGCAGCCCAGGCCGCAGCAAGCGCCGTGCGGTTGGCGACGCGCATCTGGCCCTTGCCGTCGTACCCCATGCGGGTGGTTTTCAGGATGCCCGGCAACAGGCCGGCGTCCACAGCAGCGAGTTGCTCCGGGCTTTCAATCAATGCGAAAGGCGCGCAGGGCACACCGCACCGCACGAAGTGGGCCTTCTCCGCCGCGCGGTCCTGCGCGATGCTCACGGCACTGGCCGCCGGCGCCACTGGCCGGGTTTGTGCCAATGCCGTCAAGGCGGACGCCGGCACATTTTCAAACTCGGTGGTGATGGCATGGCTCTGGCGGGCCAGTTCGGCCAGGCCCAGCGGGTTCAAATAGTCGGTCTGCACATGGATGTGGCTCACCAAACCTGCCGGGCTGGCCGGATCCGGGTCCAGCACCGCCGTGCGGTAACCCAGCGCCTGCGCCGCATGCACAAACATGCGCCCCAACTGGCCGCCGCCCATCACGCCCAGCGTGGCGGGCTGGCCGTCGATCAGCGCGCCCGGAAGCAGCGGGCGCGTCACAAGACCGGCGGCAGCGTCATGCCGCGCGCGGTTTCGGTTTGCGCAGCGCGGTAGTCGTCCAGCCTGGCGCGCAAGGCGGTGTCATGCAACGCCAACATCGCCACGGCGAACAGCGCGGCGTTGGCGGCCCCCGCGTCGCCAATCGCAAACGTGGCCACTGGCACACCTTTGGGCATTTGCACCATGCTGTGCAAGGAGTCCACACCGCTCAAATGGCGGCTGGCCACCGGCACACCCAGCACCGGCACCGTGGTTTTGGCCGCCAGCATGCCGGGCAAATGGGCCGCCCCGCCCGCGCCGGCGATGATCGCTCTAAGACCACGGCCCACCGCGGCCTCGGCGTAGGCGAACATGTCGTCTGGCATCCGGTGCGCCGAGACGACCCGGGCCTCGTAAGCGATGCCGAAGTGTTGGAGAATCTGCACTGCGTGCTGCATCGTGTCCCAATCCGAGCGGGAACCCATCACGACGCCAATTTGAATGGTCATCTGGTAATTTTACGTGCCACCCCAAACTCAACATCATGATCAATGTGACTGCCGAAAACTTTGACGCCGAAGTCGTCGAAGCCTCCCTTCAAACCCCGGTGCTGGTCGATTTCTGGGCGCCCTGGTGCGGCCCCTGCAAAGTCATCGGGCCGCTCTTGGAAAAGCTGGAAACCGACTACGCCGGGCGCTTCAAACTGGTGAAAATCGACTCCGACCAGGAGCAGGAGATCAGCCAGGCCTTTGGCATCCGCTCCATCCCTACCTGCGTGATGATGGTCGGCGGCAAACCGGTCGATGGCTTCATGGGCGCCGTGCCCGAGAGCCAGCTCAAGGCCTTTCTGGACAAACACGTGCCTGAACACGCGCCGGGGGGCGATGTCCTCGAAGCCGAGGTGACCGCCAGCGAAATTTCCGACGCGCCGGCTGCCGACAACCCGCAGGCGCAACGCGAGGCCCTGCACCAGGTGGTGCTGAAAAACCCCCAGGATGACGCGGCGCGGTTTCAGTTCATCAAGTTCCTGCTGCTGCACGACGAAGTCGACGAAGCCAAGGTGAACTTCGCCCCGGTTATCGCCAAAACCGCCCTGGTGCGCTCCTTCGATGCGCTGCAGCGCTGGTTGAACGCCATTGATTTTCTGGCCGATCACGCCGATCTGGCCGTCTTCAATGCCGACCTGGACGCCAAAATCGCCACCAACAAACGCGACTTTGACGCGCGATTTGCCAAAGCCCAGGTGCTCATGGCAACGCAGAACTGGACCGCCGCCATGGACGAGTTGCTGGAAATCCTGATGCGCGACAAAGCCTGGGCCGAGGAGCTGGCGCGCAAAACCTTCATCGCCATTCTGGAGATCATCGAGCCGCTCAAGGTGAAGGTTGCCGACGGGCAGATTCCGCCGGTGGACGCGACGGTGGCCACTTACCGGCGGCGGCTGTCGAGTGTGGTGCTGAGTTAAACTCTAAATAATGTAATTATATATAAATAATTGACTGTAATTTAGTCAATTTTGATATATAATAAATAGCAATTTTTTAAATAAATTCGTGACTTGAATGCGAATTTATTTAATTCAAAAAATGTCTTTAAATTTATTCTCGTTATTCATCGAGCCTGAACCCGTTCAGGTGGTCAGCCGCTGCAATGCTTCCCGGTATTTTGCGGCGGTTTTTTCGATCACTTCGTCCGGCACACGCGGCGCCGGCGCTTTTTTGTTCCATGGTTTGCCGTCAATGCGCACTTGCTCCAGCCAATCACGCACAAACTGCTTGTCGTAACTGGGCGGGTTGCGGCTTGCGGCAAAACTGGCCGCGTAACTCTCGGCCGGCCAAAAACGGGATGAATCGGGCGTCAGCACCTCGTCCATCAGGGTCAGCGTGCCGTCGCCCCCGCCACTCATGTCCAGACCAAATTCGAATTTGGTGTCGGCAATGATGATGCCCTTGGCCGCTGCGATGTCGCAAGCCGCTGTGTACAGGCGGATACTGATGTCGCGCACGCGCGTGGCCAGGTCCAGGCCGATCATCTGCGCCGTTTGTTCAAACGTGATGTTTTCGTCGTGGTCACCCACCGCCGCCTTGGCCGCCGGCGTGTAAATCGGAGCGGGCAGTTGTGAGGCGTTTTTCAAACCTGCCGGCAGCTTCACACCACACACAGCGCCATTCTGCTGGTATTCGGCCCAGCCGCTGCCGGCCAGGTAACCGCGCACCACCGCCTCCACCGGCAGCGGCTTGAGACGTTTGACCAACATCGAGCGGCCCGAGATCTGGTGCAACTCGTCGGCGGTGACCACACTCTCTGGCGCGTCGCCCGTGAGGTGGATCGGGCAGATGTTCAGCCCCTTGGGGCCCAATTTGTCGAACCAGAACAGCGCCATTTGGGTCAAGAGCGCGCCTTTTCCCGGAATCGGCTCGTTCATGATGACGTCAAAGGCCGAAAGGCGGTCGCTGGCGACCATCAAAATGCGGTCGTCGCCCACCGCGTAGTTGTCGCGCACCTTGCCCCTCGCGATCAATGGGAGCGAGCTCAAATTGCATTCGAGCAGGGGCAAGGAAATCAGCATTGAGGTGTGCAGGGCGTCAGTCATGGTGCGGAAGAATAGAAAAAGCCTGCTGAAGAATCAACCTGCTTTGGAATTTTCGGGCTGATTATCCCCGTCTCTCGCGGCGGACAGGCCGCCTGCCCCGGATTGTTTCCGCTGGAAAACTCAGCTTCGCAACAAACGCGGCAAGGCCGCAGCAGGTGTTTCGTCTGTGATCGCGGCGCGGGGAAACAGCGTGCGGCCCAGGCGTTGCGGGTCGATGCCAAAACATTCGCCCGCCACGGACGAGATGAGGGTATCGAGGCTCAAGGTAGGCTGCAAATCACGCCCCTGGAACAGCGCCTTGGCCGAGAGGCCCGGCCAGTCGGCCAGCACCCGGCCGCCCTGCACCGCGCCGCCCAGCACCATGGCGGCGGCGGCTGTGCCATGGTCAGTGCCGCCCGTTCCGTTGATCGCGGCGGTCCGCCCGAACTCGGTGGCCACCAGCACCGTGCTTGTGGCCCACGCGGCGCCCAGACCGTCACGCAGCGCGGCGATCATGGCGTCGAGCGACTTCAACTGGGGGGCCAGGCGCGGCCCCTGGGCGCTGTGGGTGTCCCAACCACCGGTTTCCAGCATGGCGATGCGCGGGCCCCTGGCCTGGGACAGAAAACGTGCGGCCAGTTGGCCCAGCTCCGCCGGGTTCTGGCGCACGGGCGCGCCGGCCATGGCGCGAGTGTCCATGGCCGACGACATCAAGCTGTGCAACTGCGTGTCTTTGGCATACATCTGCTGCACACGCTCAAGAAAGTCTTCCGCTGCCGGCCTCTGCATCGAAGGCGCGTAGGAACCAACCTCAGCCCGCCCGCGTAGCGCCAACGGCACCGTGGGTGTGATGGCAATGGCGTCTCCCTGGTTTTTAGGCAACAGCGTGATGAGGCGATTGAGCCAGCCGTCTTTGATTTCATAAGCGCTCGTGCCGCCTGACTCCAGCACGTTTTGCCCGTCAAAATGAGAGCGCTCGCGGTAAGGCGACGCTACGGCGTGGACGAACAGGGCCTCTTTGGCGGCAAACAATTTGGCGGTTTCCACCAGGCTGGGGTGCAGGGCGAACAGGGCGTCCAGCTTGGGGGCCGCCGTGGTGTCAATCGCCATGGCGCCGCGCAAACGGGCGTAGTCCGGGTCCGCATAGGGGATAACGGTGTCCAAGCCAT
>JANNEZ010000299.1:0-4333 GCA_031379255.1 Rhodoferax sp.
GCGCCTGCACCAGTTCGCGTACGCCTGCTTCGGCCTGGTCCCAGTTGGGGAAAAACAGCGCGTGGAAACTCTCGTGTGTCGGCGCTTTGCTCACCCGCACCACCACTTCGGTCAACACGCCAAAGCGGCCTTCCGAGCCCAGCACAATTTCACGCAGGTCAGGGCCGGCCGCCGAGGCAGGCAGGGTCGGCAGGTCGAGCCGGCCCAGCGGCGTCTCCATGCGGCCACCGGCAAACAGCTGTTCGAGGCGCCCATACCGCAGCGACTGCTGGCCGCTGGAGCGGGTGACCACCCAGCCCCCCACCGTGGAGTATTCAAACGACTGCGGGAAATGCCCCAGCGTGTAGCCGTGCGCGCGCAATTGCGCTTCGACCTGCGGCCCCGGCGTGCCCGCGCCAAAGGTGGCCAACTGGCTGGTTTTGTCCAGATGCAGCAGGCGGTTCATGCGCGACAGGTTGATGGATAGGACCGGTCGGTCACCCAGAGGTACATCCAGATGCCCGCACACACTGGTGCCACCGGCAAAGGGAATGACGATCCAGTGGCTCTTCTGCGCCAGGTCAAGCAGGGCCCGCACATCGGCGCTGCCTTGCGGGTACGCCACGCCATCGGGCACAGGCGGCACGGCACCCATGCGTTTTCTGGCCCAGTCGGGGTAACTCTCACCCAGCGCCACCGCGAAACGGCTGACGGCGTCCAACGCGATGCCGGGCAAGCCGACCGCATGGGTTGCGGCGATGCGCGAGGCCGGAATCTGCGTCAGAAAGCGGTCGAGCGGCGCATCGGCCACCGGCTCGCCCACCCCGAGCACGCCGTGCAGCATGCCCAGGGCCTGTTCATTCAGGTGGGTGGTGGTGGCGTCATCACCCCAGCCGTTCCAGCGTCGCATCGGGGAGTCCTAGCCCGCTTTCAGCCGGGCGCGGCGTGCGCCGCCACGACCCGCGCCACCGCAGGCAGGGCCGCCAAGCGTTTCATGACGCCCGCCACCTTGGGGAAATCCGCCACCTCAACGCCGTCACCGGCCAGCCAGTTGGCAATGGTGAAGAGGTACATGTCGCTGGTGCTCAAACGCTCGCCCAGCACCCAAGGGCCTTGCAGGCAATCGCGCTCAATGTAGGCAAAACAGTCGCCCATGTTTTTCGTTACTTTCAACTTCAGGTTTTGCACCACTTGCGCATCGTCCGACCAGCGCTCGCCGCGCACCCGGTGGGCATGGTGCACATGCACGGTGGAGCACAGGTAGCTGTTGAAGGCGTTCATGCGCGCCAATTCAAACGGGTCGTCCAGCGGCGCAAGGCCAGCCCCGGGGTACTGCTGGCAGATGTAGAGCAGGATGGCCGGCGTCTCCGTCAGGATGCCCTGGGGCGTCGCCAGAACCGGCACCCGGCCTTTGGGGTTGAGCTTCAGGTAGGCGTCCGAGCGCTGCTGGTTGCGCGAGAAATCGACCCGCTCGCCGGTGTAGTCGGCACCCGCGTATTCCAGCGCCAGGTGCGAGGCCATGGAACAGGAGCTGGTCGACCAATACAGGGTGTAGGCGCTGGAAGGCCTGGATGCCGCGTTGTTCATGGAGAAAGTTCCTTGTCGAATTGAACGTGCTTGAAAGGACTTGAAAGGGCCAGTCGTCAGGCCAGTGAAAAACCCGGATACCCGCAGTGCGCCACCTCGGCGCATTTCTGCGCATAGGCCGGAAAGCCGACCAGCGGCATGAACATGCGGGGTTTGCCGGGGATGTTGGCGCCCAGGTACCAGGAGTTGCACGACAGCATCACCGTACCGGCGGCGACCTCGTTCACATGGGCCACCCAGTCGCTTTCGGCTTGCAGCGTCGGCTCGATGCTTCGGTGGCTGTTGGCCCCAAGCCAGCTGATGCAGTCGCCAATCCAGTTGATGTGGTGCTCGATGGACACCGTCACCACCGTGAAGGCCGAAGTGCTGCCCGCGCCGGCCACGTGGAACATATTGGGAAAGCCCTGCGTCATCAGCCCCAGGCAGTTGAGCGGCCCGGGTTTCCATTTGTCCTGGATGCGCAGGCCGTCGCGCCCACGCAAATCCAGCCGCATCAGCGTGCCGGTGATCGCGTCAAAGCCGGTGGCCAGCACGATGGCGTCGAATTCGTAGTCTTTGCCGCCCGTGCGCAATCCGGTGGCGGTGATCTCATCAATGGGCTGCTGGCTGATGTCCACCAGCCTCACGTTCGGCCGGTTGTAGGTGGCGTAATAACCGGAGTCCACACACAGGCGCTTGCAGCCGATAGTGTGTGTGGGGCACAGCAATGCCGCAGTGGCCGGGTCCTTGACGATGCCCCTGATCTTGCCGCGCACAAACTCGGCCGCGTGGGCATTGGCCGCGGGCCGGCGCAGAATGTCGCTGAAGGCCGCCAGCAGCGAGAAGCCGCCGATCTGCCAGCGCCGCTCGAACTCGGCTTCGCGTTCCTCGGGGCTGGCCTGCAACGCCGACGTCATGTTGGGCGGTACCAACGAGCCAAAGCCACCCTGCATGGCCAGGTTGCGCTGCCGGAACCCTGCGTAGTCTGCTTTCACCTTCGCTTCCAGCGCCTCGTCCAGCGGCCCGTTGTGCGCGGGCACCGCATAGGCACCGGTGCGCTGGAACACCGTGAGCGTTGCCGCCTCTTGGGCAATCAGCGGAATACATTGCACGCCCGACGAGCCGGTGCCGATCACCGCCACGCGTTTGCCGCTGAAGTCGACCGGCGTCTTGGGCCAATAAGCCGTGTGGAATATCTCGCCGCCGAAACTGCCCAGGCCCTTGAAGTCGGGCGTGTTCGGGCTGGACAGCGGGCCGCTGGCCATGACCATGAAGCGCGCCTGCCAGTGCTCGCTCCCCTGCGCCCGGTCCGCTCCTTCAGCCCTTACCTGCCAGGTCTGGCTGGCGTCGTCCCACACAGCGCCGGTGACGCGGGTGTTGAGCTGGATGCCGTCGCGCAGGTTGAAGCGGTCGGCCACGTGGTTGGCATAACGCAGCAGCTCGGGCGCCGAGGCGTAACGCTCGGTCCAACGCCATTCCTGCTGCAGCGCCTCGTCGAAACTGAAGGAGTATTCCAGGCTCTGGATATCGACCCGAGCGCCCGGGTAGCGGTTGTGGTACCAGGTGCCGCCAACACTGTCGGCCGCTTCCAGCACCTGCGCGCTCAAGCCCAGTTGGCGGGCCTTGTAAAGCATGCACAGGCCGGCGAACCCGGCGCCGACGATCAGGACATCCAGCGATTCGCCAAAGGTGGATGCTTGCGGTTGCGCCATCCACCGATCTTACTTGCGCCCTGCCAGCGCCTTGGCCAGGGACCGGCGGCTGACCCAGCCCACCAATGCCGGAAACATGCGGTACAGCCACGCCACCACCTTCGCCTGCGCCGGCAGGATGATCAGTGCCTGGTTGTTTTCAATACCCTTGAGCGCCTCTTGCGCCAGCCGGTCCACCGGGTACGGCGCGCCAGCCAGCTCGGTCAGGTAGGCGCGCACATCAGGCCGCCAGACGCGCCTCGCGCCAGCCAGATCCGCCGGGTTTTGCGCGTCCAGCAAGGGGGTTTCCACCGCCGCCGGGCAGATCGCGCTCACGCAAACCTTGTGCGCCGCCGCTTCCAGCCGCAGGCCGGCGGTGAAGCCGACCACCGCGTGTTTGGTCATCGTATACGGCACCAACAGGGCGGTGGGCACCAGGCCCGACAGGGAGGCGGTATTGACGATGTGGCCGCCCTTTTGTTGCACCATCTGCGGGTAGGCGGCCAGGGTGCCGTTCACCACACCGCGCACATTGATGTCGATGATGCGGTCAAAATGCGCCACGCTGAGTTCCTGCACCTCGCCCGCGATGCCGATGCCTGCGTTGTTGAACATGAAGTCGATGCGGCCCTGCGCGGCGACGACCTGCGTCACCAGCGCCTGCACCGCCGCCGCGTCGCACACATCCAGAGTCGTCGCCCTGGCCTCTACGCCCAGCTCCCGGGCCGCCTCTGCGACTTTGGCGCCGTCGATGTCCGCCATCCAGACGGTCACGCCGCGTTGCACCAGCGCCCGGGACAGCGCCAGGCCAATGCCGGACGCCGCCCCGGTGACGATGGCGCTTTTGCCCTGCCAGTAATTGCCCATATCCGCTCCTCAAATCAGTGGCTGCTGTTCAAGTCTGCGCGCCGGATTCCAGATGCCCTTTGCCGTGTACAAAGCCAGCGAATGCAGCAGCGTTTTGTAGAAGGGCCGCGAGCGCGCCATGTCGGTCACGGTAAGTTGCAGGTGCGCGATGCCGTTGATGCTGGCCATGGGAACTCCTGTGGAAGTTTGCGAACGCTGGGACGCGCAGCCGGCCTAGGCTGTTGGCCGCT
>JANNEZ010000310.1:0-12096 GCA_031379255.1 Rhodoferax sp.
TCAGACGTCAAGATCACCGCCACCATCAAGCCGGTGTCGGCCAAGACGGTGCAGGACCAGGCCCTCAAACAAAACATCACTACCTTGCACAACCGCATCAACGAGCTCGGCGTGGCGGAGCCGGTAATCCAGCAGCAAGGGCTTGATCGCATCGTGGTGCAGTTGCCGGGCGTGCAGGACACCGCCAAAGCCAAAGACATTCTCGGGCGCACGGCCACTCTGGAGATACGCATGGTGGACGAGTCTGCGGAAGCTCGGGCGGCGGAGTCTGGCACCGGGCCGGTGCCTTTTGGCGCCGAGCGATTCCTGGAGCGCGGCGGCCAGGCGGTCATTGTCAAAAAGCAGGTGATCCTGACCGGCGACAATCTGACCGACGCCCAACCGGGCTTCGACAGCCAGACCCAGGAAGCCGCCGTTCACCTGTCGCTGGACGCCAAGGGATCGCGCATCTTCCGGGACGTGACCCGAGAGAGCGTCGGCAAACGCATGGCGATTTTGCTGTTTGAAAAAGGCAAGGGCGAGGTGGTAACCGCGCCGGTGATCCGCTCCGAAATTGGCGGTGGCCGCGTGCAAATTTCTGGCCGTATGACTTCGGTGGAGGCGGCCGACACAGCGCTGTTGCTGCGCGCCGGCTCCCTGGCAGCGCCCATGGAGATCATTGAGGAGCGCACCATTGGCCCGAGCCTGGGCGCAGAAAACATCGCGAAAGGCTTCAACAGTGTCACCTGGGGCTTTGTCGCGGTGGCGGTCTTCATGTGTTTTTATTACATGCTGTTTGGCGTTTTCTCCAGCATTGCGCTGGCCTTCAATTTGCTCCTGCTGGTTGCGGTCTTGTCGATGTTGCAGGCGACGCTCACCCTGCCAGGCATGGCCGCCATGGCGTTGGTGTTGGGCATGGCGATTGACGCCAACGTGCTGATCAACGAACGTGTGCGCGAGGAATTGCGCAATGGCGCGTCGCCCCAGGCGGCGATCAATGCCGGTTATGACCGCGCGTGGGCAACGATTCTCGATTCCAACGTGACGACACTGATCGCCGGCCTGGCGCTGCTGGCCTTTGGGTCCGGCCCGGTGCGCGGCTTTGCCGTGGTGCATTGCCTGGGCATCCTGACCAGCATGTTTTCTGGCGTGTTCTTTTCACGCGGTCTGGTGAATTTGTGGTAAGGTCGAAAAAACAATCTCAAGGGCGTGTCGATCGGCACGGTCTGGCGGCCCCAGGCACAAAGCCCGGCAGCGGGTGGCCAGGTCGAAGCCGGCTAAGCGGAGGCAGTCATGGAATTTTTCAAAATCAGGCGCGACATTCCGTTCATGCGGCATGCGCTCGTGTTCAATCTCGTTTCACTAGCCACATTCCTCGCTGCGGTGTTTTTCCTGTTTTCCCGCGGGCTGCATTTGTCCGTCGAGTTCACGGGCGGCACGTTGATGGAGGTCAGTTATTCGCAGCCTGCCAATTTGGAGGCAATTCGCGGCAAGATAGCCTCGCTGGGTTTTGCGGATGTTCAGGTGCAGAACTTCGGTACCGCCCGCGACGTGTTGATCCGCATGCCGGGTGCAAAAGGCGCCAGTGCCGCCCAGCAGAGCGACAAGGTCATGGCGGGCCTGAAATCCGACGATCCGGGCGCCAGCCTGCGCCGCACCGAGTTTGTCGGGCCGCAGGTCGGCGACGAACTCGCCACCGACGGCCTCAAAGCGCTGGCTTTTGTGGTGGCCGGCATCATGATTTACCTCGCGTTGCGTTTCGAATGGAAATTTGCCGTCGCCGCGATCGTGGCCAATCTGCACGACGTCATCATCATTTTGGGGTTTTTCGCTTTCTTCCAGTGGGAGTTTTCACTGCCGGTGCTGGCCGCCGTGCTGGCGGTCCTCGGGTATTCCGTGAACGAATCGGTGGTTATTTTTGACCGGATCCGAGAGAACTTCCGTCGCTACCGCAAGATGTCGACGGTGGAAATTATTGACAATGCCATCACATCAACCATCAGCCGCACCATCATCACGCACGGCTGCACGCAGCTCATGGTGCTCTCGATGTTGCTGTTTGGCGGCGCCACGCTGTACTACTTCGCCCTTGCCCTGACCATCGGCATCCTGTTTGGCATTTACTCCTCGGTGTTTGTGGCTGCGGCCATCGCCATGTGGCTGGGCATCAAGCGGGAAGACCTGATCAAGGGCAGTCCGAAAAAGGAAGAGGATCCGAACGATCCGAATGCCGGGGCGACAGTCTGATATAAATAAGCCGATGGCCACGCAATCTCCACCCACCCGCGCGCAACTGGCGGCGGAGACGCGCAAGCGATTTATCGCAGAGGCCGGGCGGGCGATGACCGACATCAGCATGTCGGTGCAGTCCCACCTCACCACCCTGATGAATGAAAGTGTGCGATTGCGCGAGGCCCAGATGCGCCGCGACGCCTGGACGTTTTACCAGAAGGCGCGTGGCCCTTGGCTTGACGGGACGATGAAGGCTTGGCAGCAGGCCCTGGCGCCCCCGACGGCTTCCAAAAGTGTCAACCTCAATGAGGAAAGTTTTCAGCTGGTCGGCACTGACGTGGTGGACAACAAGATCGTGGCGTCGCGACTGGTCCGCGGGTTGCTGGACAAGCTCACCGCCCAGGTCGATGACCTCAAAATCCGCATGCGTGTGCTCGAAGGGCATGCTGAATTCGAAGACCACGATGTGTTGCGGCCTGAAGTGGTGGTGTTGCCAGTGGTTGAGCAGTGGAGCGTGGCCGGCATGCAACGTGACGCCTGGCCCCTGGTGCACGAGCTGGTGCAGCGTTCGTTGGCTGACCGGCTCCTTGCCAGTTATACAAAGTGCAATGAGTTCCTGATCAACCAGGGTGTGATGCCAACCATAGAACTCAAAGACCGTGTCAAACGGGTCGCGAACACCGATTCGGGCCAGACGCCGAGGCCCGCATTCCGGCCATCCAGCCACAATGAAGCGCAAGGCTCCACCTTCGGTATCGATTCCGGCAACTACGTGGCCCCGGTTCCCCACGCCGCCCGCGCCGGGTTCAGCACCAGCGGACCGGCCAGTGTGTCACCCCAAGCGCCGCCACGCTCGGACGGCGCTTTTGGCGGGCGATTGGGGTACCAAACACCGGGTGCGAATCCACCGCCTGGTCAACGCGAAGCCGGGAATTCGGTAATGCCCAGGAATTCCGGGCAGCAGCCGGCATCGAGACCACAAAACATACCTTCACAGCATCCCCAGTCGGGTCAACAGGGGGGGGCTGGGTACAGCGGCGCCCACGAAGAAACCCGGATGATGACGTCCACCACACCGCTGGCCCGGGCGCGCAGCCGGGCTCAAGGTGTGATGGGGCAACTCAAACGCCTACTTGTGGGCCGGGTTGGCCCCGAGGCGGAAATTTCATCGTATGGTCGCGGGCCGTCGCCTGGACTCGCGGCCGCCATCGCTGTGCGCCCGCCCGTTGGCCGATCGAGTGATTACGGCGACGGGGGCACCGTTGTTGACGAATACACGCCGGCTGGGGTTGCCAAGGTCGCCGGCCGTTTGCGTGAAGAGTCGACCGAGCTCAAGAAAAAAGCTGAAACCAAGGGCGAAAAAGCCATCATTGAGATTGTGGCGCTTATGTTTCAGGCGATCTTGCAGGAAGACCGCATTCCGCCAGGCATCCGGGTCTGGTTTGCGCGCCTGCAAATGCCGGTTCTGCGCGTTGCCCTCGAGGAGCCCGACTTTTTTGGCACACTGAACCACCCCGCTCGCCAGTTGATTGACCGCATGGGTTCCTGCGTCATGGGTTTTGATGCCAGCGGCATCCATGGCCATGCTCTGGAGGGTGAAGTCAAACGCATCGTCCAGGTAATTGAGCAGTACCCGGAGACTGGCAAACGGGTTTACCAGCTGGTGTACGAAGAATTCCAGAAATTTCTGGCCAAGTTTTTGACCGAAAAGGGACCGACTCAAAAAGTCGTGAGCGTAGCCCAACAGGTTGAACAAAAAGAGACGCTGACGATCCAATACACGATTGAAATGCGCAACATGCTCAAGGACATTCCGGTGCGCGACGAAATCCGGCAGTTCCTGTTCAAGGTGTGGGCCGAGGTGCTAGCTGTAGCGGCCGTGCGCAAGGGCCCGCAACATGCCGAGACCATCGAGCTGAAAAAGTCCGCTTCGGATCTGGTGTGGTCGGCTGGCGCCAAACCCAGCCGCACCGACCGTGCCCGCGTGATCGCGGAATTGCCTAAACTGTTACAGCGTTTGCGCACTGGCATGTCCCTTTTGGGACTGGCGCCAAGCCAGCAGGACATACACATCAAGACGGTGAGCGACACCCTGGCCGATGCCTTCCTTTCGAAAACCAAGGCAGTGCCCCAGGAACAAATTGACGCCATGGCCAAACGTCTGGCCAATCTGGAAGATTTTGTTTCCGAAGACGGCATGGGCGATTTGCCACTTGATTCTGAAAGCATTGAATTGATGCTGGGCATTGACGCGTCGACCATCGAGGTGGTCGCCGACGGCGGCTCCAAACCCACCAACGCCATGACCGCGTGGGCGGCGGAGCTGCAGTTGGGAGCCTGGTTCACGCTGGACCACAACGGGCGTGTGGCGCAGGTTCAGTTTGCTTGGCGTAGCGAGCGCAAACATTTGAACCTGTTTGCCACGGTTGAGGGTTACAGCTACCTGATCCAGGCGGGCCGTTTGGCCGCCTATTTGCAGGCCGGTTTGTTGTTGCCGCAGGAAGAAGACACCTTGACCGTGCGCGCCACGCGCGACGCTTTGCGGAAACTCGAAGCGAACCCGGAGCGCCTGCTCGGGTAAGCCTTCAGGCGGCGCCGATCCGTTGAAACAGTCCGCCTGGCAAGCGGGCGACCACGCCGTCGAGTTCCAGCGTCATCAACTGCGCCTGCAAATTGGGCGTGGGCAGGCCGGTTCGGGCCTGCAGCACGTCGAGTGTGGCCGGGTCAAACCCCAGCGCTTCGAGTAGGGCATCTCCGGCGCGCAACGCGGGTTCGCCGTCCGTGTCGGCTGCCTCGCCGGCGCTTGACGCTTCGTCGAGTTTCAACTCCTCCAGAATGTCCTGCACGGTTTCCACCAGTTTGGCGCCTTGCCGGATCAGCGCGTGACAACCCCGGGATTGGCCCGAATGGATCGACCCTGGAATCGCGAAGACCTCCTTGCCTTGTTCGGCAGCCAGGCGCGCGGTGATCAATGAGCCCGAACGCAAGGCAGCTTCCACCACCAGGGTGCCCTGAGCAAGTCCGGAGATGATGCGGTTGCGGCGCGGAAAATTGGCCACCAGAGGCGGTGTGCCCAAAGGAAATTCACTCACGATCAAACCCTGCTGCGCAATTTTGCGCGCCAGCGCCAGATTCCGTTTCGGATAGACGCGGTCCAGCCCGGTGCCTACCACAGCGATGGTGCATAAGCGGCCGGCAGACTGCTGGCGAATCGGGTCCGCATGAAGCAGGGCGCCCGTGTGCGCGGCGCTGTCAATGCCGAGCGCCAGCCCCGAGATGACCGTCAGTCCGGCTTTTCGCAGCGCCTGTGCAAACGCCTGCGCGGTCTCAAAGCCCTGTGCTGTGGGATTGCGGCTGCCCACAATGGCGATGCTTTGTGCGGCGCTGTAACCGCCGCCCGCTTCGTCCAAAGAGCCCGCACCGGTTACATAGAGCATCAGGGGCGGGTCTTCGATGTTCAGCAATGACGCCGGGTAAGCCGCGTCGCCCATCGCCACGATGCTGCGGTGCGGCGTGTCAGGGGCGCTCGCGTTCAACCATTCCCAAGTCGTGTCGAGCAGCGTCGCGAGGCCTTCGGGCACGGTTTTGAGCTGGCGCGCCTGGTTCGGGCTGACGAGTTGGGCCAGCGCGTGGGGCGGCTGGCTGAAGATGTTCTGCGGCGGGCCAAAGGCGGCCAGCAATTTTCGTGCGGTGTCATTGCCAACACCGTCGGTCAGCGTCAGCCGCAGCCATCCGGCAAGCTCGTTGCGGTCCATGCGCACGCCGGCCAGACAGCCTGAAACCGGTCGCCGCGGCCTTACCGGGGGTTGGCCAGGCGGTCGCCGACCTTCACACCTTCGGTGATGTCCAGAATCAAGGCGTAGGAGACACGCTCAAACGTCCGAAACACCATCACCAGGCCGTTGCGCTCGTCGGGCAACTGCATGGCGTCGCGCGTTTCCGAGGTTTTGTCGATCAGTTTCGCGCCCGCCTTCAGGATGGCCAGCACGTGACCGCTTTCGAGCCCGTCTTTGGTGCCGCGGTTGATGGCCACCACTTGGTTTTGGGCGGCGTTGGCAACGCTGCTGCCGTACACCGACACCACCCGCGCGTCCACCGCACCGGCGGGAGCCCGCGGCGCGTAACTGGTGAACTGGCGTGGCGGCTCCGGCAGCAGACGGTCGCCCACCCGCATCTCTTCCTTGGTGCCCACAATGTCAATGGTGGCCGGCACGACTTCAATGGTTTTTTTGCCGTCTTTGTTGGTGTTTTCCGTGCGTGACTCACCGCGCACCACCTGTGCCTTGCCCACGTATTGGGCTTCGTAACCGAGCACTTCGCCGCTCACCGGGTCTTTCAATGGTGTGGCATTGCGAAACACGCGGTAGTCGTTTTGCTGGTTGCTGCCAAACGCAATCTGCTTGTCAGACGGGCCGCGGGCATAAGCGCGATCGCCGCGGGTGAGCAACACCCGGCCTTCCTGGGTCGCCACGATGCGCGGCGCGGCGTTGAGTTCGGTTTCTCCCACCACAATCGGCTCGGTCAAAAACGGCTCGATGGCCTGGGATTTCAAGGTTGGGATGATTTCGTCGGCCAGACTCTGGGAGCGGGTTCGCGGCGAGACACGAACGGTCTCTATTCCCGCGTCGCCGCTCAGGCGCGCGGTGCGCAAGCGGGCGCGACCATCTTTCTTTTCCAGATACAGCATTTGGCCTGGGTAAATGCGGTGCGGATTCTTGATGTCGTCAAGGTTCATGCCCCACAGCTCTGGCCAGCGCCACGGGCTTTTCAAAAACAAGCCGGAAATCGCCCACAAGGTGTCGCCGCGTTTGACGGTGTGGCTGTCCGGCGCATTGGGCGCCAGTTCGCTCAGGGGCACGCCGGCCTGTGCCACCTGCTGGGCGGTTGCGCGTTGCCCCGAGGTGATCGGCAGGTTTTGTGCGGCGGCGTTCGGCACCGACAGCGCCGCAAACAAGGTGGCGACCAGGCAAGCCGACAAGCGGACGGCAAATGGGGTCGAAACAGCCCTGCGGCTGGCAGCCGCGCCCATCGTTGTCATCGTCATTTTCATCGTCATGGTGTTTTGCATCGAAAATGCTCCCCTAATGTTTTCGTAAGAGGGCGGCGTGTGGGTCAGACCTGGCGGGAAATACAGAACCGGAAATATCTTGATAATTTACACACGATTCTGCGCTCAAGCCCTTGATTGGGCAACGATTTTGCCTGTTTAGTCTAACTTGACGTCGCAAAAGTAGCGAAAATAACGACACCTTTGAAGAGTTTCCATGGCTTTGCTCAACATCCTCCAGTACCCTGACCCGAAATTGCACAAAGTCGCCAAGCCCGTGGTGGCGGTTGATGCGCGCATCAAAACTCTCGTGGCCGACATGTTTGAAACCATGTACGAGGCCAAAGGCATTGGCCTGGCGGCTTCACAGGTGGATGTGCACGAGCGCCTGATCGTCATCGACGTTTCGGAAGAACGCGATGCGCCTCTGGTGCTGGTCAACCCGGAGCTGGTCTGGACCAGCGCCGAGACCCACCTCAACGAAGAAGGTTGCCTCTCGGTGCCCGGCATCTACGACGGCGTGGCGCGGTTTGACGCCGTGAAAGTGAAGGCGCAGGACGGCGAAGGCCAGACCCGCACCCTTGACGCCGACGGCCTGCTGGCGGTCTGCATCCAGCACGAGATGGACCACCTGCTGGGCAAAGTGTTTGTGGAATACCTGTCGCCCCTGAAGCGCAACCGCATCAGGAAAAAAATGCTCAAGGCTCAACGTGACGAGCGCGCCGACGAAAAAGCCGACGCAAAACAATGAGGTTGATTTTCGCCGGCACACCCGAGTTTGCCCGCGTGGCCCTGACGCACCTGCATGCCGCCGGCCACGAGATCGCGCTGGTGCTGACACAACCCGACCGCCCCGGCGGGCGCGGCCTGAAGTTGCAGCCCTCCGCAGTGAAACAGTTTGCCCTGGAAAACAAGCTGCCGCTGTGCCAGCCCAGGAGTTTGCGGCTCGACGGCAAATACCCGGACGAGGCGGCCGCTGCGCGCGCAGCCATTGCGGCGGCGAACGCGCAGGTGATGGTGGTTGCGGCGTATGGGCTGATTCTGCCGCAATGGGTGTTGTCTGCCTTCCCATCCGGGTGTTTGAACATCCATGCCTCTTTGCTGCCACGCTGGCGCGGCGCGGCGCCGATTCACCGGGCGGTGCAAGCCGGCGACGCCGAGACCGGCATTACCATCATGCAGATGGACACGGGCCTGGACACCGGCGACATGCTGCTGGTGGAAAAGCTGCCTATTGGACCGACCGACACCACCGGTGAACTGCACGACCAGCTCGCCCGGTTGGGTGCGCAAATGGTCGTACGAGCCCTGGCGCTGGCCGAAGCCGGCGCCTTGTTGCCCGTGAAGCAGCCCGCGAATGGTGTGAGTTACGCCAAAAAAATCGACAAATCCGAAAGCGCGATTGACTGGGACCAGCCGGCCGATGCGATCGTGCGCCACATTCTGGCGTTCAACCCCGCGCCTGGCGCGGGCGGCTCCATACAGGGCGAGGCGCTGAAAATCTGGCACGCTCATGGGGCTGCGGGGGCTCCCGCACCTGCATCTTCGCCTGCTCTTGCATCCGAGGCTGAAGTGAAAGTTGGCCAGATCCTGCACCTGGATGCCGCCGGCATCCAGGTGCAGGCCGCAGACGGTGTCGTCACCATCACCCAATTGCAGCGCGCGGGCGGCAAACGCTTGGCCGCCGCTGATTTTCTGCGCGGCAGCGCGCTCAAAGTGGGCGACAGCTTTGCGCAGCCCACGGTTCATTGTCCAGCGGAGTCACCATGAAGTTCATCCGGTTGTCAGATGTATGCGCCAGTGGCGCTGTGAAAAACAAGCGCGTCTTCATCCGCGCCGACCTCAACGTGCCGCAGGACGATGCCGGCCATATCACCGAAGACACGCGCATCCGCGCCTCGCTTCCCGCGATCCGCATGGCACTGGACGCGGGTGCGGCAGTCATGGTCACCTCACACCTGGGCCGCCCCGTCGAAGGCGCGTTCAAACCCGAAGATTCGCTGGCGCCAGTAGCGCTGCGCCTGGGCGAGTTGCTCGGCGGCGCCTATGCCAAAGGTGTTCCCCTTGTGGCCAACTGGGTGGACGGTGTCAAACTCAACGGGCAAGATGTGCAGCCCGGCCAACTGGTCATGCTGGAAAACTGCCGCCTCAACAAGGGTGAGAAAAAGTGCGACGAAGCGCTCTCGCGCAAGATCGCGGCATTGTGCGACGTGTTTGTGCACGACGCCTTTGGCACCGCGCACCGCGCTGAAGCCACCACCTACGGCATCGCGCAATACGCGCCCATCGCCTGCGCCGGGCCGCTCCTGGCGGCCGAGATGGACGCCATCACCGCAGCCTTGGCGCACCCGAAACGCCCTTTGCTGGCGATCGTCGCGGGCAGCAAGGTCTCGACCAAATTGACGATTCTCAAAAGCCTGAGCGACAAGGTGGACGGGCTGATCGTCGGCGGCGGCATCGCCAACACCTTCATGCTCGCAGTCGGGCTGAAGATTGGCAAAAGCCTTGCCGAACCCGATTTGCTGCACGAAGCCAAAGCCGTGATCGAGGCGATGAAGGCGCGCAATGCCGCCGTGCCGATTCCGGTCGATGTGGTCACCGCCAAAACCTTTGCCGCCGACGCGCCCGCCACCGTGAAAGCCGCGAACGATGTGGCCGATGACGACCTGATCCTGGACATCGGCCCAAAAACCGCCGCGCTTCTTGCAGCGCAACTCAAGGCCGCCGACACCATTGTGTGGAACGGCCCGGTGGGCGTGTTTGAATTCGCCGCATTTGAAAACGGCACCAAGGTGATTGCCCAGGCGATTGCGGATTCCAGCGCGTTCAGCATCGCCGGCGGCGGCGACACCCTGGCGGCCATCGCGAAATACGGCATCGAGAAAGACGTGGGTTACATCAGCACCGGCGGCGGCGCGTTTCTGGAAGTGCTGGAGGGTAAAACCTTGCCCGCGTTCGAGATTTTGGAACGGCGCGCGGCTGGGTAGACGTTAAAAAGTTAACATAGGTATTAACAATTATGCAAAATTTGACAAAAATTGCGTTTAATACAAATTAAAACTTTAATAATTAATATTATTTATTCAATAAATGCTTATAAATTATAGCAAATAATTGTTGTTATACGTGACTTGATTGCCGAATTGATTCTGTATAAATGTACTTAAAATTAATATTCCAAAGCCAGTTCCGCGTCCGCTCAGCCGACACTGCGGCTTGACGCTCTGATGTAACCTGCCGCAGCCCGGTATCAATTGATAATTGCAGGCTTCCAAGGAGACACACGATGACCCGCGCCACCCCGTCTGCTCACGGCTTAGGAGCCGCCGCAACACCCGCCAGCGGCCCGCGCCGCGCCACCAAAATTGTCGCCACGCTTGGCCCCGCGTCAAGCGACCCAGCCATGCTGGAGCAGATGATCCGCGCTGGCGTCAATGTCGTGCGGCTCAATTTCAGCCACGGCACCGCGCAGGACCATATCGACCGCGCGCGCCTGGTACGCGAAGCCGCGCAACGCGCCGGGCGCGAGGTCGGCATCATGGCCGATCTGCAAGGGCCGAAAATCCGCGTGGGCAAGTTTGCCGACGGCAAAGTGCAGCTCGTCACCGGGCAGAAATTCAAGCTCGACGCCTCGCGCGCGGAACTGGGCGACATCAACGGCGTGGGGCTTGACTACAAGGAGCTGCCGCGCGATGTGAAACCCGGCGACGTGCTGCTCTTGAACGACGGCCTGATCGTCATGACGGTCGACGGCGTGAAGGGTGAAATCGTCACCACCACCGTAACCATGGGCGGCGAACTGTCGAACAACAAAGGCATCAACAAAAAAGGCGGCGGACTCACCGCCTCGGCGCTGACCGCGAAAGACATGGAAGACATCCGCACCGCGATGGCCTTCCAGGCCGATTACGTGGCCGTGAGTTTCCCGAAAAACCGCACCGACATGGAAATGGCGCGGCAGCTGTGCAATGTGGCGGCGGCGGAGTTCCGCCACAAGCCGCACCTGATCGCCAAGATCGAACGCGCCGAGGCGATCCCGAATCTTGAAGAAATATTGCGCGCCAGCGACAGCATCATGGTGGCGCGCGGCGACCTGGCTATTGAAGTCGGCAACGCCATCGTGCCCGCGTTGCAGAAGCGCATGATCAAGCTGGCCCGCGAGTTGGACAAAACCGTCATCACCGCCACGCAGATGATGGAGTCGATGATCACCAACCCCGTGCCGACCCGCGCCGAGGTGAGCGACGTGGCCAACGCCGTGCTCGACGGCACCGACGCCGTGATGCTCAGCGCCGAAACCGCGGCCGGCAAATACCCGCTGGAGACCGTCATCGAGATGGCCAAAATCTGCCTCGCGGCGGAAGGCGCTGAAAACGTCAAGTTGGACGCCGACTTCACCGGCAAAACCTTCGAACGCATTGACCAGTCCATCGCCATGGGCGCGCTCTTCACCGCCTACCACCTGGGCGCCAAGGCTATCGTAGCCATGACCGACAGCGGTTCCACCGCGCTGTGGATGAGCCGCCACCTTGTCAACGTGCCCATCTACGCCCTCACCGCCAACGTCAGCACGCAGCGCAAGATGACGCACTACCGCAATGTCCGCCCCTTGCTGATGAGCGCCAACAACGACCGTGATACCGCGCTGATCGAAGCTGAAAACCACCTGAAAAAACGCGGCATTGTGCAGACGGGCGACGTCTACGCCATCACCTGCGGCGAGCCCATGGGCGCGCCGGGGGGGACGAACATGTTGAAGATTTGCCGGGTGGGTTGATGTTGCCCCCACGGTCGCCCACTTCGTGTGGCTTCCTGCCCCCCAAGGGGGCCGCATTTTT
>JANNEZ010000366.1:0-9850 GCA_031379255.1 Rhodoferax sp.
CGGGCATCTCGGGCTCGAAGGTCTCCGACATGGCAACCGTCGCGCCCGCGCTGTTCCCCGAGATGCGGCGGCGTGGCAACAAGCAGCCCGAGATGGTGGCCCTGCTCGCCACCGGCGCGGCGATGGCCGATACGGTGCCGCCGAGCATCGTGCTGATCGTGCTCGGCTCGGTGGCCGGCGTGTCGATCGCCGGTTTGTTCGAAAGCGGCATTGTGGTCGCGATGGTGCTGCTGTGCGCGCTGCTGGTGCTGGCGCGCTGGAAGGCGCGTCACGAGGTTACCGACAGCGTTCGCCGCCCGACGTGGAAGGCTAATGGCCGCCTGGCCCTGATCGCCGCGCCGGCGCTGGTGCTGCCCTTCCTGATCCGCAGCGCGGTCGGCGGCGGCGTCGCCACCGCCACCGAGGTCTCGACCATCGCGGTGCTGTACGCGATGCTGATCGGCCAGATCCTCTACGGCGGCATCGGCTGGAAACGGCTGTACGCGATGCTGGTGGAGACCGCGGCGCTAAGCGGCGCGATCCTGCTGATCCTCGGCACCGCGTCGGCGATGGCCTGGGCGATCACCCAGAGCGGCATCGTGCAGCACCTGTCGCAGTTCCTCACCACGCTGCCCGGAGGCTGGATCGCCTTCATGGGCGTGACGATCGCCGTCTTCCTCGTGCTTGGCTGCCTGCTCGAAGGCCTGCCTGCCGTGCTGCTGCTGGCGCCGATCATGTTCCCGATCGCCAAGAAGCTTGGCATCCACGAGATCCACTACTCGATGGTCATCGTCTGCGCTATGAACATCGGCCTGATGATGCCGCCGATCGGCGTCGGCTTTTACGTTGCCTGCCGCATCGGCGATGCCAAACCCGACGACGTGATGGTCGCGATCTGGCCTTACATAGCAGCCTTGCTGGTCGGAGTTGTGGTGATCGCCGCAGTCCCGTGGTTCTCGACCTTCATGCTGTGACGGCGCCAGGGGCCAATCCTCAAATTCCATGAACATCTTCATCACCGGGGCGGGCGGCTACATTGGCGGCTCGGTCGCGACGGCCCTGATCGCCGACGGCCACCGTGTACGCGGGCTGACGCGCAGCGAGGCCAGCGCGAGGACGCTGGCGGCTCGTGGCATCGAGCCGGTCATCGGCACGCTTGACGATGCCCAACTGCTGGCCCGTGAGGCGCGGGCCTCAGACGGGGTGATCAACACCGCCAGCGCAGACCACGCCGGTGCCGTCGAGGCGCTGGTCACCGGCCTCGAGGGATCGAACAAACCGCTGCTGCACACCAGCGGCTCGAGCGTCATCGGCGACGACGCTCGCGGCGCCCGCATGTCGGAGCAGGTGTTCGATGGCGAGACGCCGCTGGTCGTGAACCCTGCCAAGCAGCCGCGCCGCGACATCGATCTGCGCGTGCTGGGCGCTGCGGAGCAAGGGGTTCGGTCGGTCGTCATCTGCCCCAGCCTCATCTACGGCGTGGGCAAGGGCCTGAACCCGCGCAGCGTGCAGATTCCGTTTCTTGCTGCGAATGCACTCCAGGAGGGGATTGTTCAGATCGTCGGGCCTGGACTGAACGTTTGGTCGAACGTGCACATTGATGATGTCGTCGATTTGTACCTGTTATCCCTTTCCAAAGCGCCAGCGGG
The DNA here is from genome assembly GCA_031379255.1 of Rhodoferax sp. GTDB lineage: Bacteria > Pseudomonadota > Gammaproteobacteria > Burkholderiales > Burkholderiaceae_C > JANYCG01. Next base: position 1,629 of record JANNEZ010000366.1, read on the forward strand.
TGCATTCTATTTCGCGGCAAACGGCGAAGCATCCTTTGCGCAGATTGGTAACGCCTTGGCTAAACGACTGGGACTGACCGGAGTGGAGTCGCTGGATCCTGACGTTGCTGCCCAGCGTTGGGGTGCAGCCAAGGCGTACTACTCGCTTGGTAGCAACAGCCGTGTTCGCTCAGTACGTGCGCGAAGAGAACTTGGATGGACGCCACAGCATGCATCGGCCATTGACTGGATTCTCAACGAGATGCCGGTCGAATCTTCGGCATTTCAATGTTGAACCATACAAGGGATTTATGTTGCTCAAGGACAAAGTGTGTGTGATTGCAGGGGCTGCATCACTTCGGAGCATTGGTTATGCCACGGCAGAGCTATTCTCCGAGCATGGCGCAAAGGTTGTGGTAGTCGACCTCATCATGGACGACGGGGTGCTGGCAGATGTCAAATCTTCCATAGAGGCCCGAGTAAAAGGGCCGGTTTCAGTACATGGCTTTCGCTGCGATATTGGCAAGTCAGAGGATTGTGAGCTGCTCGTCCGCAATGTCTTGGCATTGCATGGGACGGTAGATTGCCTGGTCAACTCTGCAGGTATTGTCCGTTCTCAGCCGATTCTGGAACTCAGTGAAAAAGACCTTGATCTGATGTTTACTATCAACCTCAAAGGGGCTTTCTTTCTTTGTCAAAGCGTTCTTAAGGTCTTTGAAAAAAGGCGTTCGGGAACCATCGTCAATGTTGCGTCACTTGCGGCGCAACGTGGCGGGGGGCTGGTCGGCAGTTCCCACTATGCCGCCTCAAAGGGTGGAATGCTAAGCCTGACTAAAAGCATTGCTCGCGAGTTTGGGGCACTTGGCATCCGCGCGAATGCGATTTGCCCTGCGATGATTGAAACGCCGATGCTTGACGGCCTGTCGGAGGAGCGCCTTCGTGGAATCATCGATGCAATTCCCTTGAAACGCACTGGAACGACACGTGAAGCGGCTGGCGCCTGCCTGTTCCTTGCCTCAGAGCTTTCCGGGTTTGTCACCGGTGCAACGATTGATGTGAATGGTGGAACGCATATCCACTAAATGAGCTTCACCTTCAAGCGCCTTCGCTCTGCCAATGGTGAATTTGTGAATCCCCTCCTTCAGGTCATTCGCTGCGCAAGTAAGTTTCAACCAGGTTGCGCCAAAATGCGGACGCTGGCGCGATGATGTCGTCGTTGAAGTCGTATCCGGGGTTGTGCACGTTGCAGGCGCCCGCTGTGCCAGGGCCGCCGTTGCCCACAAAAAAGTAACAGCCCGGCACACGCTGCAACATGAACGAAAAATCCTCACTGGCGGTGAACATGGGGCCATTGGCATCCACGCGCTCAGGGCCAAACAGCTTCAAGGCCACAGCGGTTGCCAATGCCGTTTCTTGGGGCGAATTCACGAGCACGGCATAACCATCGCGCCAATCAATGGAAGCTTGCACGCCGTAGCTTGCCGCTTGCAGCTCGACCAGCGCCAAGATGCGCTCCTTCAGCAAGGCCCGCACATCGGTGTCCAATGCCCTGACGCTCAACTCCAGCCGGGCTTCTTCGGGAATGACGTTATTGGCCTCTCCTGCGTGAATGGCGCCCACCGTGACCACCGCTGTCTTCAATGGATCGACGTTTCTGGACACGATAGTCTGAAGTGCCATGACGATGGAGGCTACTGCCACCACGGCATCGACAGACTGGTGGGGAAAAGCGCCATGGCCACCGCGCCCCCTCAAGCTGATGGTCACGTTGTCGCTTGACGCCATCGTGGGGCCGGTTCTGAACACGAAGCGCCCTGCCTCGAAGCCAGGCATGTTGTGCAAGGCAAACACCGCGTCGCAGGGGAAACGTTCAAACAGTCCGTCAGCCATCATCTTCAATGCGCCACCCGCGCCTTCTTCTGCGGGCTGGAAGATCAAGTGCAGCACGCCATCAAAGTTGAGGTCTTGCGCCACCACTTTTGCGGCGGCCAGCAACGTGGCGGTATGCCCGTCGTGGCCGCAGCCATGCATCCGGCCCGGCGTTGTGCTGGTCCACGGGCGCGCGCCTGCTTCATGAATGGGCAACGCATCCATGTCCGCACGCAGCCCCAGGGAACGGGTGCCCACGCCACGGCGCAATGTCCCCACCACGCCGGTTTGGCCTAAGCCAGTTGTGACCTCATAGCCCCAGTCGCGCAATTTTCCGGCCACCAGGGCGGCTGTACGGTGTTCCTCGAAGGCAAGCTCCGGGTGGGCATGAATGTCCCGGCGGATCTGGATGAATTCGCCGACACGTCCGCTTAGTGCCTGGCCCAGGTAGTTGCCGTCAAGCATGGCGGGTTCGCCTCTTTCAATTGCACCTTCAACCATACGTTTCACTGCGGCTGCAGGTTCATTGACTTGGCAATTGCCTGGTACTTGGTGGTGTTATCGGTATACAGCTTGGCCAGCGCCGGCAGCGGCATCGGACGGGGCACGATCATGGCCTGGCCTTCCAGCGTGGCCCGCACTGTCGGATCGTTGGCAACCTCGCTCAAGGCCTTGTGCAAGACCTGCACCACGGCATCTGGGGTGTCCTTATGGACAAAGAAGCCGGCCCAGATGTCGAACACAAAACCCTTGAGCGCCTTGCTTTCATTGAGCGTTGGTACTTTCTTGAACAGGTCTTGCCGCTCTGCTGACAACACTGCGGGCGCCTTCAATTTGCCGTCTTCCACCAATTGCACCTGACCTTTTCCATAAGGCGTCATGAAAATATCGATCTGCCCGCCCATCAGGTCCTGCACCGCAGGTGCGCCGCCCTTGTAGGGCACATGGATCATGGGCACACCGGTTTCCCTGGACATGTGTTCACCCAACAGGTGGTACAGGGAGCCAGGCCCGACACTGGCGTAGGTCAATGGTTTGCCGTCAGCCGCCGCTTTGCGGGCGTAAGCCATAAACTCGTCACCATTGGCGGCAGGCAGGTCTTTGCGGGCCAGCATCACCAGCGGATTGATGGTGATCATCTGCACCAGGCGGAAATTTTCAGGTTTGTACTTGATGGCCGCATTCGACAGAGGCGCCAGGATCAATTCGTTGGGCGACCCCTGAAAAATCACATAGCCGTCCGCCGGGCTGCTCAAGGCTTTCTGCGCCGCGATGCCGCCGCTGGCGCCCCCAAGATTTTCGACGATCACCGGCTGCCCGAGGTGTTTGGCCAGCACGTTGTTGAGGCTGCGGGCAATCACGTCCGAAACGCCACCGGCCGGGTAGGGCACCATCAACGTCACCGGTTTGGACGGGTAGTTCTGGGCAGTAGCCGATGCCGCCAGCACGAGCCCTGCAAGCAGCGGACCGCAATGACGCATGAAAGTGCGAAGTATGGGGCGCATGGCGAACTCCAAAAAAGTGGTGAAAAAGTGATTGATCAGGCTCGGCGTGAAACGGGTTGTGTCGAAATGTTAGGCGGTCTGAATTGATGTGTCCAATGACTTATTTTTCTCGTTATCATTCATTTTTCTCATTCAATACAAGCCGTTTCTGGATTAATTTTTTCATTCACTTGAAGGGCTGCCGGTCATGAATATCAAACATCTGGAGCACCTGCTGGCCCTGGCCGACACTGGCTCGTTCAGCCGCGCGGCCGAGAAGTTGTTCATCACCCAATCTGCTTTGAGCCGCAGCATCCAGAGCATGGAAGAGGACTTGGGCGCAAAGGTGCTGGACCGCATTGGCAAGCGCAATGAACTGACCCCGTTGGGCCTTGACGTGGTGGCCCGAGCCCGCCATATCGTGCGCGATGTCGCCGAGCTGCGCCAAAGTGCGCAATTGTTGAAGCAAGGGGGCAAGGGTTCTATCAGTGTTGGTTTGGGGTCGGGGCCGGGCGCCTTGTTGACGACACCGCTCATGTGCGCCGCAGCCGGGCACTACCCCAACATGCGGGTTTCCATCACGCGCGGCCCCACCGAGCTTCAACTCCAGCAACTGCGAAGCCGCCAGCTCGATGCCATGGTGGTGGACATACGCCGTGTCACACCCGCCATAGACTTGAAAATTGAATCCCTTGGGGAAATTCGCGCAGGTTTTATCGTCAACGCCACCCACCCACTGGCGGCAAAACGCTCAGTCGGTTTTCGGGACATCATGAAGTACCCGGTGGCATCCGTACCCCTGTCAGATGAAGTGGTGCGCCTGATGGTGGATCAATACGGTGTGTTGGCCAATCCATCGGCCATGGTCACGCTGTCATGTGAAGACGTCGCCAGTTTGTTGACAACGGTGGCGCAGACCCACGCTATCTTTTTGGGAGTTTTAGCTTCGGCCAAGTCTGGACTGCAAGACGGGGCATTGGTTGAATTGCCCGTCAAACCCACGCTCAAGGCTAATGCCCGATTTGCCTATGTCACGCTGGCTGGGCGAACCGAAGCCCCGGTGATGGGCTGGTTTCGACATTTTGTGAGGGAGCATCTGCACGAATGATGCCCTGTAATAGATATTTGCTCCTATCGCAAACGCACTTCCTTCGGGAGATTCTGCGCCTGCAGCCGCTCGCTGAATGATTGAAAGGTAGACTTCAACTTCGATCCAGCCACGGCACGCAGCAACCTTCGCAAGCGCAGCGTACGGAGCGGACGACGCGCGTCATTTCCGCTCGGAGGGCCTCTCGGGGCGAATCGGAGCACTACCATGCGCAACGAATACGATTTCAGCAAAGGCAAACGCGGCGCGGTGATTGCATCGCCCGGCAAAACGCGCATCACAATCATGCTGGACGACGAAGTCATCGAGGCGTTTCGCGCACGCGCCGACAGCGCGGGTTCTGGTTACCAGACGCTGATCAACGCCGCTCTGCGCGAAGCGGTTTTGGGTGAAAAGGACAAGCAGAAGCCGATTACCGTGGCAACGCTCAGGCGCGTTCTGCGTGAGGAGCTTCATCCGGCTTGACGCTGCCCTAATCCGCACCTCGCTGCGACGCATGGCAACGCGGTCGGTTGATCGTTCCAGCAGATTTTTAATGCTATATAAATTATAGCTAAAAATCTATATCTCACGAGACTTAACAGCTTAAAAACCTTGAAAACTGGTTGACACAGCCTAAAACGCCAAATAATTAACACCCATGTTAACAATTTCGCCCTGGCGCTACTGACCCATGCGCGCAGGCAGGCGCGGTGTGCTGGAACCCATTGTGTGCACGCGTGCGGCGGCCAGCCTCAAATTGTCTCAACTTGATACTGTCGCGCAGCACAGGTTTTTCGGCGGGGCTGCGATACTTTGGCGCTGGCGGGTTGTGGGGCAGTGCTCCCCCGGGGCGCCCGCTCACGGAGCTTCAAACATGGACAGACTCTGGTTTTCTGTGGTGTTGGTGGTATGGGTGGTGCTGGCCAGGCCGGCTCTGGCGCAGCCGGACTCCGCGCGCTGGGCCAACGACCTGTCGCCTATCACGGCGCAGCAGTGGAACCCGGCGCGCGCCGCGCATCTGCTTGAGCGTGCCGGTTTTGGCGGCACGCCCGAGGACATCGCCCGCTTGGCGGCGATGTCGCCGCAAGCGGCGGTGAAGGCGCTGGTGGATGGCACCGGAGGCCGCCCAAGCGCGCAAGGCAATCCGCTCGCGCCCTTTGACGAATCCCCCATCCACGACCCGGGCCTGGAGCCGTTTCCAGCCAGTCGCCCGGCCGTGACCACGCAGGCCAAACAAACCGGTGAAGCCCTGGGCGTCAAGGTCAAGCCGGCTGGCAACCGGCGCCTGCAGCCGGTGGTGGACAAGTTTTTTTACTGGCTTCGCGCCAGCCGCCTGGAGACCGATCGCCTGGCCTATTGGTGGGCCAACCGCATGCTCACGTCAGACGCGCCTTTGCAGGAAAAGATGGCCCTGTTCTGGCATGGCCACTTTGCCACCAACGAAGAAAAAGTGCGTGACTACCGCAAGATGAAGCGCCAGCTCGAACTGTTCCAGGCCCAGGGCACCGGCAACTTCCGGCAGTTGCTGGTCAGCACCGCGCAAGACCCGGCCATGTTGGCGTTTCTGGATGCCGGGGTGAATGTGAAGGGCGCGCCCAACGAGAATTTCGCGCGCGAGATCATGGAGCTATTCACCATGGGTGTGGGCCATTACAGCGAGAAAGACATCCGCGAGGCGGCGCGCGCCTTCACCGGCTGGAACTTCAAAGACCTCGCTTTTGCCAATGTGCCGGCCCAGCACGACGGTGGTGTGAAGAGTTTCCTGGGGCGAAGCGGCCACTTTGACGGTGTGCAGGTGATAGACATCATCCTGGCGCAAGCCGTCACGGCAGAGTTCGTTGCGGCCAAAATTTACCGGCATTTCGTGCGCGAAGAATTGCCTGACGCCACCCGCGCGCAGTGGGGCCAACTGCTGCGCTCCCACAATTACGAGTTGAAGCCGCTGTTGCAGGCGATGTTTTTGTCAAAGGATTTTTACAGCGCAGCGTCCGTCGCCACCCACATCAAGAGCCCGGTGGAGCTGGCCGTCTCGACCTACCGGAAGCTGGGTTTGAAAGAGGTGCCGGGCGTGCCGGATTTCAACGATGCCACTGGCGCTCTGGGCCAGCGCCTGTTTCATCCGCCCACGGTAGCCGGCTGGGCGCAGGGCAGAAGCTGGATCACGCCGGGGCTGCTGCTGGAGCGCGGCAATTTCGCGCGCGATTTGATGTCTCCCAGCATCAACTTTCTGCCGCCCGACCGTTACACACCCGACGAAACCATCCGCATCGTGGGCGACAAGATTGACCAGGGCCAGGACATCTCTACAGCGACGCGGCCCGAGGGCCGGGGCATGGGCGGCGGGGGCATGGAAGCGATGTCGGCCTCCAACGCCATGGCCGACCGCGATGAAGATTTCAATACCCGTTACGGGAGTTTTCGCGGCTGGCAACTGGCCACCCAGAAGGTCAAACCGATTCCCCGCCAGGCGGCCCAGCTGGATTTGGCGGGCATGGTCAAGGCGCAACGACTTCTGACCACCACGCAGGCGGTTGACTATTTCCTTGGCCGCCTGCTCAGCGTGCCGGCCCAGGGCGCAGACCGGGCGCGGCTGATCGGGTTTTTGAACGCTGAACTCGGCACGGACCAGATTGCCGTGGCGCAGTCGTACCTGGAAGAGCCCTTGCGGCTGCTTTTGCACCTGATCATGAGCCTGCCCGAGTACCAATTGGGCTGAAAGGACGCGCCGTGCCACAAAACAAGCTGCAGCCACTTCACCGCGTCGTCCGTGCAGACCGCCTGGCTGAAACACCCGTTGGCCGGCGAACGCTCTTGCGCGCCGGCCTGGCAGGCATGGCTGTGAATGGCCTGCGTTACGGGGGCGTGCCTTTCGCACTGGCTGGCGCCGCCCAGGCGCTGGCTCAGGATGCCAGCAACCTGAATCGCATCTTGGTGGTGGTCGAGCTGTCAGGCGGCAACGACGGCCTGAACACGTTGGTGCCGTATGGCGACGATGCGTATTACCGCCACCGCCCGACGCTGGGCATACGGCCGCAAAAGCTGCTCAGGATCGACGACCACTACGGCTGGAACGCCGGGATGACGGGTTTCGAGAAGCTCTACAAAGACGGAAAGCTGGCCGTAATTCACGGCTGCGGGTACGCGCAACCCTCGTTTTCGCATTTCACCTCGATGGCCTACCTGCACACGGCGGCGCCCAACAGCGGCGAGAAATATGGCTGGGTCGGGCGGCTGGGCGACGCCATTGCGCCCGCTGTAGCGCGAAACCTGATCGTCAATATCGATGTGGCGCAGTCGCTGGCCGTGAACAGCCAGATCCACGTGCCGGTGGTGTTTGACGAGCCGGAACGTTTTGCGCGCAAGGGCAGTTTTCAGGAGAAGCGCCTGCTGGATGTGGTGACGCCGCTCGAAAACGACGCCAACCCCTCGCGCGCTTATCTAAGGGAAGCAGCCACCAGCGCGGTGCAGGCGTCTGGCCTGGTGCGCGAGGCCTGGGCGCGTTACCGCACGCCCACAGACTACGGCATCGTGCCGATTGGATTGCCGAAAGTGGCCGCCTTGATCGATGCCGGCATGCCGACGCGGCTGTATTACACCGGTTTTCGCAACAACGCCTTCGACACCCACGTGCAGCAGCCGGACCTGCATGGGCGCCTGCTCACCTATGCCTCAGACGCGATCACAGGGTTCATGCGCGACATGGAGCGCATCGGCAAGGCGGACCAGGTGGCCGTGCTGGTGTTTTCCGAGTTCGGCCGGCGCGTGCCCGAAAACGCCAACCAGGGCACCGACCATGGCAC
>JANNEZ010000381.1:0-2454 GCA_031379255.1 Rhodoferax sp.
AGGAGTTGATTGCTGCGATTGACGACTTTGTCGCGGCATTGCAGGCCCAGGGAGTCGGCCAGACCGAAGTCAACGAGGTGGTGGCGATTCTCTATTCGTTCAAGGGCGACGTCCTGCGGACTTGACCGGCCGCTCTCGGCCCACAGCGGCCCTAGTCAAACGCCCACCCCCCCCCACATGCGTAGGCCCCACCATCCCCGCCCACAGCCTGCGCGCCGGTGCATCACCACCTGCGCCGCTGGCGACCATCAGCGGAAGTAGGTGTTCTTCACGCGGATGTGATGCGCGGCCGCCGGGGGCTTGGCTCCATAGCCCCAGTTGCCGGGTGCGTTCGGCCCGGTTGCCGCTCAGGGCTTCGTCCAGCCAGTTGTGAAAAGCCAGCGAAGCCGGGCCGCCTTCGTTGAAATGGCGCAGGTTGTGGAAGCTCATGCCGCTGCCCACTACCAGCACGCCGTCGTCGCGCAGGGGGCGCAGCGCTTCACCCAGCTTGCAATGCAGCACAGGGTCAAGGCCGGCCTGCAGCGACATGGCCACCACCGGCACGTCAGCGTCGGGGAACATCACCTTCAAGGGGATGAAGACGCCGTGGTCCCAGCCATAGTCGGATTCCACTTTGGCCGCGATGCCGGCGCCCTCCAACAAGGCGGCGGCCTGCTCAGCCAGTGCCGGTTGACCCGGGGCTTTGTATTGCAGTTCGTAGGTTTCCGGTGGAAAGCCGTAGTAGTCGTAAATCAGCTCCGGCCGCGCGCCGCCGGTAAAGCTGGGCACTGCAGTCTCCCAGTGCGCGGTAACCAGCAGGATGGCCGTGGGGGTGGCGGGCAGGGTGCTGCGGATGCCGCGCAGAAAGTCTTCGGTGGCCTGGTACATGCGCTTGCGCTCGCCAGTCATGAAGAAGGAAGGCCCGCCGCCGTGGGGCAGAAACATGGAGGGAAAACGAGAGGAGGGGGGTGGGCTCATGGCTTGATCACTCATTTCTTCCCATACGTGCTGTCATGGTCTTCGGCCACTGTCAGAAAGCGCATGAACTCGCCCTCGCGAAAGGCGGTGGCTCGCCTCGATTGGGTCATGCGCAGCGAATAAATGGCGTCTACACCCGTTGGTGGCTTCACGCTGCTGATTTTTTCCCATTTCAGGCCGCTGTCGCGGTACACCTGCTCCCAAGTGAGTTGGCGGATTTTGTTGAGGGTGTCAAGCGCAGCATGGCGCTCGGGCTTTTGCAGCATCAGCAAATTGACTTGGAAGACCGGGTTGTTGATGTCCAGGCGCACCAGCGGCGGGCTAATCAGCGGCGGGTTGCTCCGCGGCTGGCTACTTTTTGGCATTGGTCAAACGGCGCAGGGTTTTGTCGTGATCAGCATCGCTTGGCGTGTTGGCGCCAGCCCATTGCAGGGCTTTGCCCAAATCGGCGGCCGCTGCGGGAGCATGGAGCCAGCGCTCGTTGTCGGGCACCACCGTGGCGGTGCGCACCAGCCACACACCAGCGGCCTGTTCTTCAACCATCACCTGGCGGCCCGCATACTGCTTGCCTAGTGAAATTTGGCCATTGGTGCCGACGATCCTGACGCTGACGGCAGAAGTTGCTGCTTGCGGCATATCATTTTCCTAAAGTACTAAATTAGGAAAAGTATAAATCAAGAAGCCTTATGTTGCTTTCGTCATAAAGCTGCCAATTGCACCGCCAGCCGGTTGTGCTGCTCAAGCAGCGGCTCCAGTTCCAGGGTGGCGAGTTGGCCTTCACGCACCACCAGCGCGGTCGTTTCCGGCCCCGTCGAGTATGTGGCCGTCGTCAAGGTTCTGGAGCAGCGCTGCACCATGTGCCACGGCGCGCAGGTGCAGATGAAAAACGTGCGCTTCGACACACCGGATCAATTGAAGCTCCATGCACAGGGCATCTTTCAACCGGCTTCGACCCTTCGCGGACTTACCTTGGCGGGAAGGAAGCCCCGTTCAAGTGGTAGCCGATCGCATCTTCTTGCGACGAGCTACAAGACCCAGCAAGCCGACGCCCGACAACACAAGCGCCAGGCTTCCAGGCTCGGGAACCACTTGCAATCCGAGACTTGCGGCTGCAATTTGCTGCAGGAGATAGGCGTCTTCACCCGCAATACCCAGATCAAAAGCCGCACTTTCGTAAAGGCCCAGCGACTGCGGGTCAAGGCCGGTGATCGAACCGAAGAGAGTCAGGGCGCTCAAGTACGAGCCGTACTTGCTGGCGTGAGTGCCATCGTTGAACCATAGGTCGATCAGGCCGTCAGAGAGGGCGTTGGCGGCGTACATATTGCGGGTTGCAACACCTTCTTGCACTGCACGCAGAAAAGCCTGGCCGGTTGGAACGATGCCTTTGATACCGGAGGTGCCATCGTCGTCTGCATAGTTGGCCACGGCCAGCATGCCGGACGTCATGTCGGCCGTCATGCCCTCGAGTGATCCGAAATAGCTGGGCGCTGCTGGGCC
>JANNEZ010000412.1:0-14360 GCA_031379255.1 Rhodoferax sp.
GTCAAAGGCATTCTGGACGACGTGCCCGATGATGCGTTCGAGCCGCTCCTCATGCCCGCGGGTCGCCACACGGTCCTGGATGTCCACCTCCAGTTCGCGCCCCCGGCCATCGGCCAAAGCCCGCATGCGGTCGGCAATTTCACACAGGTCGACGCCCACGGCGGTGCCCGGCGGTGTAGCCCCTTCACGCAGCTGCAGCATGAGCTGGCGCATGCGGTCCAGGGAGTTTTCGACTGTCAACACCATGTCGCGCTGGAATTCCGGGTTCTGGCTGTGGCGCTGGGCGTTTTTCATCATCAGCGCCAGTTGCGTGACGATGTTCTTCAGGTCATGCACGACAAACGCCGACATGCGGTTGAACGCGTCGAACTTGCGCACTTCCAGCAAGGCCTCGGTGGCCCGCATCTGAGCCAGAAAACTGGCCGCTTGGCGGCCCGCTGTTTTCAACAGGTCGTTGACCTCCCAATTCACTTCGACCCGGGTTCTGGCACGCGCCAGAATCACGAAACCAATCAACTCCTCCGAGGCCGTCAAGGGCACGATCAGCCAGGCCTGCTCGATGTCTTGCAACCAGGCCGGCAGGGTCAAGGTGCCATAACGCCGCGCAAAGGAGCGGAACTCCTCCAGATTGATGACCCAGCCGCTGGTAATGAGAAACTGGCACAGGGCTGAATCAGCCTCCTCGCGTGCGCCAGACTCCGGCTGGTTCCAGCGCGCCACCTGGCTGAACGACTTTTCGCCCCGGTTCTTCATCCACAGGCCGCCGCCAGGGCTCTCCAGCAGGTCGGCCAGGCCGCGCACCACCTGTTGGCCCATCTGCTGGGGCGAGTGTTGACCGGACAGCGTCTGCGTGAAGCGCAGCCACTCTTCGCGGTAGTCGTAGCGGTAGCGGAAAAAATGTTTACCCAGAAACACCTTCAACTTGGCCCGTACGGACCCCGAAAGCGCCAGAACGATCAGCAGCAACATGGCCAGGAAAAACATGCCCAGTTGCAAGGCGCGGCCCCATTCGCCGCCGAAGAAACGCACGTAATAACCGACGCCGGAGACAAAAATCAGGTAGACGCCAGCAATCAGCAAGGTGGCCGAGTGAAAGGCTGCCTTGCGGGAGATCTGTATTTTCGAGATCCAGTTGTTGCGCCGGGTGCTGGCCAACACCAGCAGCGGCACCATCAGTGTGTGCACGGCGCCGCGAATGCTCAGGGCGTCGGCGTCCAGCCGGTTGAACAACACGCCCTGGGAGTACAAGTACACGTCAAACAGCGCCGCGCCGGCCAGGCCCAGACACAGGGGCTTGATGTTCCATTGCGAGTCTTCCGTGACGTTGCGGAACAATTGCTCCACCAGCACCAGCACAAACACCGGCAGCGCCATGGAACTGAACAGGACCAGGCGCGCCGGATCGCCCAACACGGCTGAGCCAAAGAACGACAGCGCGCGGGCAAACAGGCCAAACACCAGCAACACAAGCGCTGACGGCACAAGCCAGCCCATGCTGGCCGGCAATTGGCCACCGCCGCGTTCGCGAAACAGCAGCAACATGAACGCAAACCAGAAGCCGTACCGCAACAGATCGGAAAGATCGGCCACCACCAGCAAACCCGGCTTGCCCATGGCCAAAAAGCCCAGGCCGAGCCAGCCCCAGAGGGCGCTGGCAACCACGGCCGCGAGAATGCAGTGTTCTGAGGCGCCCCGGGCTTTGCGGTGGTATCCGAGCTGGAGCAGCCTCAGGGCGAATGCCAGGTAACTTGCGCCAACCAGGCCGTGGCTCCAGGCCGTCAGGGAAGAGGCGCCACTGTCCATGCGCTACTGCGCGCCTTTGCCCGTCAGCACCACACCCACGGTTTCGAACAACACCACGAGGTCGAGAAACCAGGTGTGGTTCTTGACGTAATACAGGTCATACTGGAGTTTTTCGGCCGAGTCTTCCATGCTCGCGCCATAGTGGTAACGCACCTGGGCCCAGCCGGTCAGCCCGGGCTTGACACTCAGGCGCACCGCGTAATAGGGAATCTCCTGGGTCAGGGAGTCGACAAAATACGGCCGCTCGGGCCGGGGGCCCACCAGGCTCATGTCACCCGCCAACACCGTGAAGAGTTGCGGCAATTCGTCAATGCGCAACTTGCGGATGATGCGCCCGACGCGTGTGACACGCTCGTCTTCGGCGGTGGCCCAGCGCGGCTTGCCGTCCTGCTCGGCGTCGGTTCGCATGCTGCGGAACTTGACGACATTGAACAGCCGCCCGTTCAAACCGACACGCTCCTGCAAATACAACACCGGACCGCCGCTTTCGATCAAGATCAAAATGCCCGTGATCAGCATGATGGGCAGGGCAACCACCAGCAAAACGATGGCGAAGACAATGTCCAGAAAGCGTTTAACCACGGTGCGAAGCCAGCCCTGGTTGAATCCGTCGCCAAAAATCAACCAGCCCGGGTTGACCGAATCGAGCCGGATCTGGCCCAGCGTTTTCTCAAAGTGGGTGGCCACATCGACCACGCGCACGCCGTGCAACTTGCAGTCCAAAAGCTCGCGCAAGGGCATGCTGCCGCCACGCCGCTCGGTCAGGGCGATGACGATTTCGTCAACCTTTTGCTCGACCACGATGTCAGTGAGCGATTTGTCGGGCGTGAGCACACCCCAGGCCGACACCTCGGTGGTGACTTCATTCGGCCCGGCGAAATAGCCCACCAGATCGACGTTCGGGTCGGCCTTCTTGAGCGATCGCCCCACCAGTTTGGCCCGTGTGCCAGTGCCAAACACCAAAATGCGCTGGCGCACCATGGACTGCTTGCTCGAGTGCGCCGCGTACACGCGGTGCGCCAGCACCACCACCAGGCAAGCGGCGACGATCAGCACGAACAATCTGTGGTCTGCCAAAGGCAGGGGCAATACGTTGAAGATGCCAAACGCCAACGCCAGCGTCATCGTCAGGCTCAGCACCGCGCGGGCGCGCGACTGGCCCACGGTGCGGTTGTGCACGCGCTGGTAAAAGCCAAGCCCGGAATTGATGGCCAGCATGCCGATAGCCAGGAGAACGGCGCCGGTGAGGGCCACTGGGAAACCGGCGCCCAGGTCCTGCGTTTGCCACACAATGGAAAACATGACAATGGCCATCACCAGGCCCAGGTCGAAAAAAAGCTGCAGCAAGGTCTGCCGTGGCAGGTAGTGGCTGAAAATTTTGATCATGTGCCAGAGGCCAAAACCGTCAACAGGTGCAAATTTGTAAGCGGGCGATGCATAAGTTGTGATGATAAGGCGTCACAGTGAAGTTACATTGCGCCTTTTGGCCGTAGCCTGCTGATTCGCAAGGAAAATCAGGAAAAATAGCAAGAAAGTCACTCTGGGCGCGTCCAGGACACTGCTCACCACGCCCAAACACAGTGCCCCGAAAATGGCGGCCCCCACAATGGCAGCGCTCTGGCGGGACTCAGACCGAACACCCACGAGACGCCCCAAAACGGTGCATACCATTGCAACAAACAGAATCAGCCCGGCGAGTCCCCGCTCAATCAGCAGCTCAAGGTACAGGTTGTCGGTGTGCCAGGGCAGGTAATAACTGCCCGCGCTCGGGAACCAATGGGCCAGCCCTTGTGAAAAATCGGCATTCGTGGCCAGGGGCTGTCCACCCGGGTTGACCAACTGAAGGTGGCGGATGTCCAGAAACACGCCTGGCGCAAAAACGGCAATCGACAAGACCGCGCCGCGCGCCACCCCGGTGTCATCCAGCTGAAGCCCGGCGCCGCGCAGTGGCGCGACGATCCGCTGCCACGGGCCCTGGTCGCCATGCCTGCCCGTGCCGCTGCCAGAAGCAGCGCCGCCCTGCAACGTCAAATAACGCGCCAGGCACTCGCCTTCGTAGAGCAGGTGTTTCTCGCACACTTTGAGCAAGATGCGCGTTGGCCCGGACACCCTGGTTTCCAGCGCCACTGAGTAGCCGTTGCCCGCACGCGAGGCCGGCGCCTGTTTGAGCCACTGGGCCACCGGCACGTTGACCCGCTGGTTCAGCATGAACAGGCCGCCGATTTCGGGCTCGGTCAAGGGCCCGGCAAGGCGCACAAAATTCTGCTCGATGGCAATCGGCGGCACCGCCTGAAACTGCGGCGCGTCGGGCGTCTCGCGCAGGAGCTTGAGCGTGCCGGAAAATTCGGTGTGCGGGCCAAGTTGAGCGTATTGACCCGGAAAACGGCCCAGCCCGATGCCCACCAGCCAGTCGGCGGGTGTCTGCAACAGGCCAACACCGCGCCGCCAATGCGCCACCCGGTCGTTGAGGTCGTCTTGCGACTGCGCGACCCGCTCGGCCAGAAAACTGCTGCCCGCCGCAACCAGCGCGATCTCCAGACCCAGCAAGGTGACGAGCCAGACCGTCGCCCGCCGGCGCCCCATCCGGCCCAGCGGCTGGCGCCAGTCCAACCCCGTTTTTTGAGCCCAGCGGCCGATCGCCAGCAAGACCAGGGGCAAGACTACGGCGACATAGACACCGCGCGAAAACGTCGTCAACACAGCGTAGCAGGTAAGCAACGCCAGCAACGCCAGCGGCAACCAGTGCCGCCAGGAGCGCGAACGCGCCAGCGCCCAGACGACAAACGGTGTGGCCAGCGCGAAATAGGCGTCGACGGCAGCGCCGCCCACGTGCATCTCCCAAAACATCGCCGTGGTGCGGTAACGGGTAGCAAAATTGAACAGGCCGGGGTAGGCCAGCCGTTCCCAGAGCACCACCAGCACCACCATTGACAGACCCGCCAACATGCCCGCCCCGACTGGCTGGAACACCGCCGCGCTGCTTCCAGCCCGCGCCATTTCACGGCGCAACAGCGGCACACACAGCAGCGCGAACAGCAGGCTCTTGAGAAGCCGCAGGCTGTTGAGCGGGTCACTGTAACCTTGCCACAGACCCGATTCGCGCAGGCCCGCCAGCGCCTGGCCCAAGCCATCGGCGGTAAAACCGCGCAAAGCGGAAATCAGCGACACCGCCGCGAACAGCGTGATCAAGACCCGCGCCGTGTTGTCGAATGTCTTGGGTTCGGCCGCAAAATCCAGCGAATCCATCACCAGCGCAGTCGCCCGCGCCGCTGGTGGCTCAAAGGCCATGCGGCCATACCCTGCCGCCAGAATACACAGCAGCAACAGGTCAAACTCGTCGACCATCAGCCAGCCCGTCCAGGGCAGGAAATTCAACACCGGCAGCGCGGCGGGCAGCAGAAAGAGCCAGAGGCGCGGCCGCCACAACAGCGCTGCCCCGGTGCCATAAAACGCCGCCAACGCCAGCGTGGGCGAGAGCGGGTGCAGCCAGCAGCCGGCCATCGCCGCAGCCAGGCAAAGCGCAGCGACCACTGCCGCAGCGACGTTCGGCAGGCGTGTCAAAGGTTCACCCCACCCGCCGGATTCAAATCCGCCACCGAACCCCATGCCAAGCCCCCTGTCGAACCAGGGCGTGGGCGCACGCGAAAAACAATTGCTATATATTTAATAGCAAACATTGCTTATTTCACGTGACTTAAAGATCGAAAAAGCTTGAAATTTGACGATTTTTGGTTGAAAACACCAAATTGTTAACACTCATGTTAATTATTGTCGAAAATGGCGTAATAATTAACATGCAAGTTAATTTTTCGAATCAAACGCGACAAATCACCCCACCAGCACTTCCACACAAGCCGGGTGGCCCAAAAACCCGTGCGGCGAGGCGCTGGCACCGTAAGCGCCGGACTGGAACACCACCGCCAGGTCGCCGACCTGCGCCACCGGCAGTTGCATGCGGTCGGCCAATAAATCCAGCGGTGTGCACAGCGGGCCGACGATGGAAGACGGTTCCCGCTCGGTGGCGTCCATGCGGTTGCCAATGGCTGCCGGGTAGTTTTTGCGCACCACCTGGCCAAAATTGCCCGAGGCCGAGAGGTGGTGGTGCAAGCCGCCGTCGGTCACCAAAAACACCTGGCCGCGCGAGATTTTGCGGTCCAGCACCTGCGCCACGTACACACCCGCTTCGCCCACCAGGTAACGCCCCAGCTCAATCACAAACTCGGCCTGCGGCAACTCGGTTTTGGCGCGCTGCAACAGGCGCGCGAGGTTCTCGCCAATCGGCGCCAGATCCAGCCGCTGCTCGCCCGGAAAATACGGAATGCCGAAACCGCCGCCGAGGTTCAGAAAACGCACCGCCTGCGGCGCCATCTGCGCCAGGCGCAGCGCCAGTTCGTAGGATTTTTGCTGCGCCTCGCAGATCGACTCCGTGCGCAGGTTTTGCGAACCGGCAAACAGGTGAAACCCTTCAAACGCCAGCCCGGCCACCTTGATCTGCGCCATCAGCTCGGGCATCTGCTCCACGTCCACGCCAAACTGTTTGGGCCCGCCGCCCATCTTCATGCCCGAGCCCTTGAGTTCGAAGTCAGGGTTCACGCGCACGGCCACGCGCGCCGGCAAGCCCAGTTCACTGGCGACTTTTTCCAGCGCGCCGATTTCACGGAATGACTCCAGGTTGACCAACACGCCCGAGGCGACCGCTTGGCGCAACTCGGCGTCGCGTTTGCCGGGCCCTGCAAAACTCACCTCGCGCGGGTCGGCGCCAGCATCCAGCGCCACCTTGAGTTCACCGGCTGAAGCCACATCAATGCCGTCAACCAGGCCGGCCATGAAGGCCACCAGCGCCGGCATCGGGTTGGCCTTCATCGCGTAATGCAACTTGACGGCTTTGGGCAGGGCCGCGCGCAATTCGGCCACACGCGCCCGCAGCAAGCTGCGGTCATAGGCGTAAAACGGCGTCTGCCCCACCCGCGCGGCCAGCCGGCTCAGGCGCTCGCCGCCGACGACCAGTTCACCCCCTTCGACGGCGAACTGGTACATCGCGGCGTGAACGGGCAAAGTACGAGTGGCGTCAGTCATGGCGGTTCAGTTCATTCATGGCGCGCCACCCAGTCGGTGGAGAGCAGTTTGCGATCGATCTTGCCGTTGGGGTTGCGCGGCAAGGGGCCGGTGACAAATTCAATACCCGCGGGCACCATATAGGCCGGCATGCGGGCGCGGCATTCGAGCATCAAGGCGTTGTGCGCACCCGGCACCTCCGGCGTGGTGTGAGTGGCAATCACCTGAATAGCGTGCCCGAGGCTCGGGTGGTCCACGCCAAAAGCCACACATTCGCCCACCAGTTTGGTGGCGTAGAGGATCTCCTCCACTTCCACCGGGCTCACGCGGTAACCCGAGGTTTTGATCATCTCGTCGCGCCGGCCGATGAAATACAGAAAACCCTCCGCATCCTGGCGCACCGTATCACCCGAAAACACGGCGTATTCCGGCAACTGCAAGCCGCTTTGGCGGCCCGGCGCGTCAGCGGCCAGCAGTTTGTAACGCTCGGCGGTTTTTTCAAAGTCGTTCCAATAACCCATACCGACCAGCGCGCCGCGGTGCACCAGCTCGCCCGGCTCGTCGGGCGCGCAGGGTGTGCCGTCTTCGCGCAACACCAGAATTTCAGCGTTGGGGATGGCTTTGCCAATCGAATCCGGGCGGCGGTCCACCTCTTCGGGCGGCAAATAGGTGGAGCGGAAGGCTTCGGTGAGCCCGTACATCAGAAACGGCTTGGCCTTGGGCGCGCGCTGGCGCAGGGCCGTGAGCGTCTCCAGCGGCATGTGCCCGCCGGTGTTGGCGAAATACCGCAGGTTGTCGTTGATGACGGCGGGCCATTCCAATGCAGCCAACTGGATGTACAAGGGCGGCACGGCGGTGAGCCCGGTCACCCGTTCCAGCGCCATGGCCTTGAGCACGTCGCGCGGCATCAAATAATTGAGCAACACCACGCGCGCGCCAGTGTGGAAGGCGGTGGTCAACTGGCTGAAACCGGCGTCGAACGAGAGCGGCAAAGCGGCCAAGAGTGTGTCGTGCGGGCCATTGTGCAAATACGAGGCGACACTTTTGGCGCCCGCCACCATGTTGCGGTGCGACAGCACCACACCTTTGGGGCGGCCGGTGCTGCCCGAGGTGTACAGGATGGACAACATGTCGCTGTCGATCACGCGGTGGCCCGGCTGCGCCGGTGCTGCCAGCACATCCGTCCAGGTGTGCTGCGCCCAATGGGGTTTGGCGGCTGCAGATTCCACTGTCGTCGCGGCACCCGTGACGATCACCTGGCGCAGGTCAGCGCACGCCGACAAAGCCGCTCGCAGGGGGCCGAGGCGCTCGGGCGAAGTGACCAGCACCCGAACATTGCAGTCACGCAAAATAAAAGCCACCTGTTCGGGCTTCAACAGCGGGTTGACCGGCACAAACACGCCGCCGGCCGCCGGGGCGCCAAAACTGGCGACTACTGTCTCAAACCTTTTTTCGAGGTAAATCGCCACGCGTTCGCTGCGCGCCAGGCCAAGCGACATCAGGCCGCTGGCGAATGCCGCCACTTGCCCAGCCAGCTCGCCGTAACTGGCATGGTGTGCGCCGTAAGTCAAGGCAGGGGCTTCTGGCACGCGCCGGGCCGTGTCAAAAATCAGCGCATGCAACAAGGTGGAATCGGTCATTGGCGGGGGTGAAAGTCCTCGGTCGGCGGTAAAAAGCCCGCTTGTGAAAAGTATCTCACAGCGTCACCGGGCCCCAGCGGGCTTGAACCTTAGAATCAAACCGGTGGCACACGCTGCCCAGACCTGCCGAAACCCCTGCCGACCTGCCCTCAATTTCCCAAGGAGCGCCTGACTTGAACGCGATGAAAGAAACACTTCGCATCCTGGACGAAGTTTTGAGCCTAGACGGCCGAAGCGCCTCGTTCTCGCGCGACACCGCCCTGCTGGGCGCGATTCCCGAGCTCGACTCCATGGCGGTGGTGACCCTGATCACCTCCTTTGAGGAGCAATTGGGCATCATCGTGGACGACGACGACATCGATGGGTCAACCTTCGCCACGGTCGGCTCGCTGGCTGATTTTGTCGGCGGCAAACTCGCCGCCTGAACATTTCCCAGGCCCAGCGCGCCCTCCCTCCCATCGCCCACAGCCCCACGATGCCCGCGCCGGCCGAGGCTTTTTTTCTCCCGGCTGCGGCACCCGCAGGTGGGCAGCGTTTCTGCCTGTTTCATGCGGCGCGCAACGCCAACGGCCAGCCGCTGGCCCGGCCAAAGGGCCTGGTTCTCTACATTCACCCGTTCGCGGAAGAGATGAACAAATCGCGCCGCATGGCCGCCGTGCAGGCGCGTGCCATGGCTGGGGCTGGATACGCGGTGCTGCAGATCGACCTGTTGGGTTGTGGCGACAGCTCCGGCGACTTTGGCGACGCCACCTGGGAAGCGTGGGTCAACGATGTGCTTGCTGGCATCAACTGGCTGCGCGCGCTCCAGGGCACCGATGGCCAGCGCCTGGGCACGGTGCCGCTTTGGCTGTGGGGCCTTCGCGCCGGCTGCCTGCTCGCGGTGGATGCCGCCAAACGATCCGCCGAGCCCTGCCATTTTCTGTTCTGGCAAGCGCCTGCGTCCGGCAAATTGCTGTTGCAGCAGTTCCTGCGGCTAAAAGTTGCCGGTGACATGGCCAGCGGCCAGTCCAAAGGCGTGATGGACACCCTGCGCCAGCAATTGGCCGCCGGCGGCGCGGTGGAAATTGCCGGCTACACATTGGCCAGTGGACTCGCACACGGGATGGAGCAAAGCGCTCTGACACCGCCTGGTGCGCAAGCGGGTCAGCGCATCGAATGGCTGGAGATGTCCACCCGCGCTGACGGCGATGGCGCCGCCTTGAGCC
Organism: Rhodoferax sp.; assembly: GCA_031379255.1. Taxonomy (GTDB): domain Bacteria; phylum Pseudomonadota; class Gammaproteobacteria; order Burkholderiales; family Burkholderiaceae_C; genus JANYCG01. The sequence goes on from JANNEZ010000412.1 coordinate 9,704, forward strand.
CCGTCTCTGAAAAATCCCTGGAACTGTGCCGCGGCCAAGGTTTTCAGGTGCGCAGCCACTTGACGCGCGGCCCGTCCTTTTGGCAAACCACCGAAATTGAGGATGCGCCCGATTTGCTGGTTCAGACCCTGCTGGCCCTGGAAGCCGAGGTGCCGTGAACTACACCGAGGAAACCACCTGTTTTACCTGCGAGGGCGAACACCTGATGGGTATCGTCGCGCGGCCTGAACAACCGGCGTCGGTGGGCGTGGTGGTGATCGTCGGCGGCCCGCAATACCGCGCGGGCAGCCATCGCCAGTTTGTCTTGTTGTCGCGGGCGCTGGCCGCCAGCGGCATCGCCGTGTTGCGGTTTGACTACCGGGGCATGGGTGACAGCGAAGGCGATTTGCGCGATTTTGAGGCCGTGAGCAGCGATGTGAGGGCGGCCATTGATGCCTTGCAAAAATCCGTCCCGACAGTCAACCGTATTGCGCTTTGGGGTTTGTGCGACGGTGCTTCAGCGGCCCTGTTGTATTGCCATCAGACCAATGACCCACGCGTCGCCGGGCTGTGCCTGTTGAATCCCTGGGTCCGGTCGGTCGAGAGTCTTGCCCGCACGCAAGTCAAACACTATTACGCGCAGCGTTTGATGCAAAGGGAGTTTTGGGGGAAATTGCTGCGAGGTGGTGTGGCCTTGAAAGCCCTGGCCGGACTCATGGCGAATCTGCGGGTGGCGCTTCTTGGCGCCGGTGCGTCTGCTTCCAGCCCGTCGGCAACCCCGCAGAACGGTCGGAAATCGGAGCCGTTCCAGACGCAAATGGCAATCTCCTGGAACAATTTTCCTGGCCGCATTGCCTTGATTTTGAGCGGCAATGACTACACTGCCAAAGAATTCCTGGAGCACCTGCAGCAGGAAAAACAATGGGGAGAGGCAATGAATCACCCGCGGCTTGCGCGCCATGACTTGCCAGACGCCGACCACACATTTTCAACCCATTCGGACCGGCAGACCGCCGAAGCCTTGACGCTCACCTGGCTGCACAATGAACGCCATTGACGCCACCCTGCCCAAGGGCCCGGTGCTGGGTTGGACCAGTTTCCGCGCCACCGCCACCCCCTCATTGGCCTGCGTCGAAGACCTGCCCCACTTCCGGCTGCTCACCAGCGGACGGGCGGCCATCTACCAAGCCTTGCTCCAGCTTGACTTGCCGCCAGGTAGCGGCGTGCTCGTGCCCACCTACCATTGCCCGACGATCGTGGCGCCGGTCATTCTGGCCGGGCTGCAAGTTCACTATTTTGGAATCGGTGAAGACGGCCTGCCCGCGCTGGGCGGCCTGGACCCACTTGTCGTCAAGACCTGTCGCGCCATTGTGGTTGCGCACTATTTTGGCCTGCCCAAATCACTGGCGAATGTGCGGGCCTGGAGTGACGCCAATGGCATCGCCCTCATCGAAGACTGCGCCCACAGTTATTTTGGTCAAGCCGGCGACCGACCGGTGGGTGCCTGGGGCGACTACGCCACCGCCAGTATTTCCAAGTTTTTCCCGGTTTCAGAAGGCGGCTTGTTGGCGTCCAATCGAGACCCGCTCGCGGCGATCCGCTTGTCGCCGCCCGGATGGCGGGCCCAGTTCAAGGCCTGGGTCGATATTCTAGAGGTGGCCTCGCGCTACAAGCGCCTGACCGGCGTGAACACCCTCCTGAAAAGTATTTTCTGGCTCAAGAATGCCCGCGCGGCTTCGGCCCAAGCCGCCGCCACTGCGGTTACATCATCAGCAGAAGGCTACATGGGCGATTGCGACATGTCACGCATTGGCCAGGAGCCGGTGGCAGCCACCCGGTTTCTGATCCGCCAGCTGCCACACGGGCGGGTGGTGAGCAAACGCCGGCGCAATTTTGAGGTGTATGCCGGCAACTTTGGCCAAGTGACGGGTGCCTGGCCGCTCTTTGCTGATTTGCCGCCGGCCAGCGCGCCCTATGTGTTTCCGCTGTGGGTGGACGACAGCGAGCGTGTCTACCAGGCCTTGCGGGATCTGAAAATGCCGGTGTTCCGCTGGGACCGCATCTGGCCCGGCACGCCCCGCATATCGGGCGATGTAGGCCCACTGTGGAGCCGGCATGTGCTCCAATTGTTGTGCCACCAGGACCTGGACGAGGCCGACGTGGAAAATGTCGCACAGACGATACTGGATTTGCTGGTTAAGCCCGATGGCAAAACGCAGCCAGCGCTGTAACCTTCCATCCCAGACCGACCACAATAAAAAAGACATGCCCTTGACGCGACTACATTGGAACAATCAGCCGGCCTCGAACCTTGCAAACGACCAGGACCTGATCCGCACCTGGGACCGGCTCAACGCCGAACACGGCGACTTGCCGTTTCTCTCGGCCGACGTGGTCAACTCCGCCCTGCGCATCCTCGGCAGCGGCCAGGAACGCTTGCTTGTTGCCAGCCGTGGCAACGACGTGCTGGCCATGTTTTTGCTGAGCCCGGCGGGCAAGTTCCGCTGGAACACCTTTCAACCCTCGCAACTGCCCCTGGGCGCCTGGGTGTGCACCGCGAGCGAGAGCCTGGTCGACGTTGCCAGAAGCCTGTTGCACGGGCCGCTGGGGTTCAGCCTTTCGTTGTCGATCACCCAGGTTGATCCGCGAATTGCAGCGCCCCAGGTCGACGCCCCCGACTTGAAACAGGCCGACTACATCGACACCGGCTGGATCGACATCGAGGGCAGCTTTGACGACTACTGGAACGCACGCGGCAAAAATTTGCGCCAGAACATGCGCAAACAGCGCACCAAACTCGCCGCCAACGGCACCCACCTGAAAATGCAAGCCCTGCGTGACCACGCCGACATGGCGGCGGCCATCGCACGTTATGGCAGCCTGGAAAGCGCCGGCTGGAAAGCCGAAAAAGGCACCGCCATCCACCCCGACAACGCCCAGGGCCGCTTCTACCTGGAAATGATGGAGCATGCCAGCCAGCGCGGTGAGGCGGTGATTTACCAGTTCCTGTTTGACGACAAGGTGGTGGCGATGAACCTGTGCCTGGAACGCAAGGGTGTGTTGATTGTCCTGAAAACCACCTACGACGAATCCATCCAGAATTTTTCTCCCGCGTTTTTGCTGCGTGAAGAGGAGCTGCAAGAGTTTCACCGTGAGGGCAAACTCACGCGGCTTGAGTATTTTGGCCGCCTGATGGACTGGCACACGAAGTGGACCGACAAGAAACGCACGCTCTACCACCTCACGCTGTACCGCTGGCCGATCATCAAGAAACTGGCTGCCGCCCGCAGCAACCGGGGCAGCCAGGGCGCCGGCCAGGTTGAGCGCGCAACCCTAGTGGCGGAAAACACGCCCGCTGCCCGTTGAACGGTTTGATCACCCGCCTTTTCCACGCGACAGCCTGGCGCGTGCGCAAGCTCGCCGGCGACCGGCGGGTTGATGATTTCCTCGTCAGGCTAGCGCAGCGCTGGCGCCCGGTCTTGCGCAAACCGGTGTTCATAGGCATCGCGGGAAGTGCTGGCAAGACCACTGCCAAAGAGTTGTTGCGGGGCATTTTGTCGAGTGGATCGAGCGGCGTTGCCAACCCTGGAACATTGAACGTGCTGCCGGAAATCGCCAAGACAATCCTTCGCACGCGCCCAAGCCATACCTTCTGCATTTCCGAGCTGAGTGAAGATCACCCCGGAGTTATGGACAAAAACCTTGATTTGTTTCAACCCGATATTGCCATTGTTACTTTGATCCAGGACGACCACCTGGCGGCGTTCGGGTCGCGCGAAGCCTTGGCAAATGAATTTGCCAAATTGGTACACGGCTTGCCCTCAGTTGGCACTGCTGTCCTCAATGCCGATGACGCACAAGTGCTGGCCATGGCTTCGAAGTGCCGCGCCAGGGTTCTGACCTATGGCCTTGCCCCAAACGCTGAACTCCGCGCGGAGAATGTCGAATCCACCTGGCCGAATCGCTTGCGGATGACTTTGATTTACCAGAGTGACCAAGTTTTTGTGCAGACACAGCTTTGCGGCACACATTGGTTGCCTTCTGTCTTGGGCGCAGTGGGGGGTGCCCTGGCAACAGGCCTCGCACTGAGCGAATGCGCCAAAAGACTTGAAGGCGTTGCGCCGTTTGAAGGGCGCATGCAGCCGGTGCAGACCCCTGGGGGCGTAACGTTTATTCGAGACGATGTCAAAGCACCGATGTGGGCGTTTGATGCTTTTTTTGATTTCCTTCAAAGCGCAAAGGCAAGCAGAAAATTTCTTGTCATCGGGGAAGTGTCTGAAATTGGAAACACCAAGAAGGCTGACGCGTACCGGAAAATCGCCATTCGAGCCCAAGAAGTTGCGGATGTCACTGTGTTTGTGGGGCCATGGGCTTTCAGCGTGTTGAATGCACGCAAAATCGGCAAACCGGAGGCACTACAGGCCTTTGGGAGGGTGCGCGACGCCGCCGCATTCATCAACTCGTCAACGCGAGAAGGTGATTTGGTCTTCCTCAAAGGCAATGTGCGGCAAGACCACTTTCTTCGAATACTTCTTGACCGCACCGATGCCATCGCCTGCTGGCGGGACGATTGCCAGCGCAACATTTTTTGCGATGGTTGCGCCGATCGACTAAAGCCGTCCGGTCAGCCTGTGAGTATGCCCAAACCACTCGATTCGAAGCTGGCAGTTGCGTCTGC
>JANNEZ010000421.1:0-6598 GCA_031379255.1 Rhodoferax sp.
GCCGCCGCGCCCACCATCACAAACAGCCCGACCCAGAAATCATTGGGTGATCGTTGCATTCGAAACTCCTGGTTTGCGTTGAATGGAATTCATGGGCGGCCCGGTTGGTCAGACGCTGAACATCAGCGCCGTGAGCACGAAGTCGAGCCCCAGAATCGCCAGCGAGGCGACCACCACAGTGCGGGTGGTGGCTCTTGAGACCCCCTCGGGCGTCGGTTGCGCCTCAAAACCCTGCACCAGCGCCACGAAGGTCACCGTGAACCCGAACACGACACTCTTGAGCACACCGTTGCCGACATCTTTCACGATGTCCACACCGCCCTGCATCTGGCTCCAGAACGCACCCGGGTCAATGCCGATCATCAGGACGCCCACCACCCAGCCGCCGACAACACCGACTGCGCTGAACACCGCAGCCAGCAGCGGCATGGTGATCACGCCGGCCCAGAATCGCGGGGCCAGGATGCGTTTGACCGGATCGACCGCCATCATTTCCATGGCGCTCAACTGTTCGCCGGCTTTCATCAGGCCAATCTCGGCGGTGAGCGAGGTGCCCGCGCGCCCGGCAAACAGGAGCGCGGTGATCACCGGCCCGAGTTCGCGCACGAGGCTAAGCGTGACCAGCAGCCCCAGCGCTTCGGAGGCGCCGTACCGTTGCAGCGTGTAATAACCCTGCAGTCCCAGCACAAAACCGACGAACAGGCCTGACACCGTGATGATGGCCAGTGAATAGTTGCCCAGAAAATGGATCTGGTCGCGCACCAGCCCAAAACGCCTGAAACAGGCGCCCAGCAAGCCCAACAGACGCACAAAAAGACGCGTGGACGCGCCAATGTCAGCGAGTTTGCTGCGCACCGCGAAGCCGACGTCAGACGGGCTGAACACGCTCACCGCCCTTCTCCTGTTTGTTGCGAGAAGTCTTCATCGACCCCCGGGCCCGGGTAATGGAATTTCACCGGACCGTCCGGCAGGGCGTTGACAAACTGGTGCACCAGCTCGTTGGCGCTGTGGCGCACCGCCTCGGGCGTGCCCTGTGCCGCCACCTTGCCGTTGGCCAGGATGATCACCTGGTCGGCGATGTGAAAAGTCTCTTCCAGATCGTGCGAAACCACGATGCTGGTCAGGCCCATGGCATCGTTGAGCTGGCGGATCAGGCGGGCGGCCGTGCCCAGCGAGATCGGGTCCAGGCCGGCGAAGGGTTCGTCGTACATGATGAGTTCCGGATCCAGCGCGATGGCCCGGGCCAGCGCCACGCGCCGCGCCATGCCGCCCGAGATCTGGCTCGGCATCAAATCGCGCGCGCCGCGCAAACCGACGGCCCCCAATTTCATGAGCACGATGTCGCGGATCAGCGCGGGCGCCAAATCGGTGTGTTCGCGCAAGGGGAAAGCGACGTTGTCAAACACACTCAAATCGGTGAACAGCGCGCCAAACTGGAACAACATGCCCATGCGTCGGCGCGCCGCGTACAGGCCCGCTTCATCGAGCTTGCCGACGTCCTGGCCATCAAACAGCAGTTCACCCTGTTGCGCTTTGTATTGCCCCCCGATCAGTCGCAGCACGGTCGTTTTGCCGCCACCGGAGGCTCCCATCAGCGCCGTGACCTTGCCACGCGGCACCGTGAGCGAAACGCCGTCCAGAATGACGCGCTCACCCTTTGCCCCGCCATAGGCAAACGTCAGGTTTTTGAGTTCAACCAGGGGGGAATCAGGGGTGGAGGTCATCAGGGCCGAAGGTCCGACCCGTGATGATAAGTGATGCGCCAGTTGCAGCAGCAGGCAAGGCCGGCGGCGGCGCCCTCAGCGCGGCAACTCGCTGGCACCCATGAGGAACTCATCCACCGCGCGCGCCGCCTGGCGGCCTTCGCGGATGGCCCACACCACCAGCGACTGGCCACGTCGGATGTCAACCGCCGCAAAGACCTTGGGCACGTTGGTGGCGTAGCCGCCCGTGAAGTCCATGCTGGCTTTGGCGTTGCCGCGCGCGTCTTTCTCCACGCCGAATCCCTCCAACACCGAGGCCACGGGTGAAACGAAACCCATCGCCAGCAAGACCAGATCGGCCTTGAGGGTCTGCTGCGAACCGGCTACTTCGACCATCTTGCCGTCTTTCCATTCGACACGCACGGTCTTCAATCCAGTGACTTTGCCTTTTTCACCGATGAATTCCTTGGTGGAAATGGCGAATTCACGCTCGCAGCCCTCTTCGTGGCTGGAGCTGGTGCGCAGCTTGATGGGCCAGTTGGGCCAGGTCATCGGGCGGTTTTCCTCGACCGGCGGCTGCGGCATGACTTCGAACTGCGTGACACTTTTGGCGCCGTGGCGGTTGCTGGTGCCGACGCAGTCGCTGCCGGTGTCGCCGCCACCGATCACGATCACGTGTTTCTTGCCCGCCGTCAGTTGGCCTTTGATTTTGTCGCCCGCGTTGACCTTGTTTTGTTGCGGCAAAAATTCCATGGCGAAATGGACGCCGTCGAGTTCGCGCCCCGGCACCGGCAGGTCGCGCGATTGTTCGGCGCCGCCGGTGAGCATCACCGCGTCAAAGTCTTTTTGCAGCTGCGCGGGTGACAGGGTTTCCTTCGCCCAATTGGTCACTTTGGACCCCTCGGACAACTCACCGACCATCACGCCGCAGCGGAAAGTGACGCCCTCTTTTTCCATTTGCGCCACGCGCTGGTCGATGTGGCGCTTCTCCATCTTGAAATCGGGAATGCCGTAACGCAGCAGGCCGCCGGCGCGGTCGTTCTTCTAGAACACCGTCACCGCGTGGCCGACGCGCGCTAGTTTCTGCGCGGCGGCCAAGCCTGCAGGGCCGGAGCCCACCACCGCCACTTTTTTGCCGGTTTTGACTTTGGCGGCCTGGGGTGTAACCCAACCCTCAGACCAGGCGCGGTCAATGATGGCGTGTTCGATCGATTTGATGCCCACTGCGTCGTCGTTCACGTTCAGTGTGCACGCTGCTTCACACGGCGCCGGGCAAATGCGGCCGGTGAACTCGGGGAAATTATTGGTGCTGTGCAAAACCGTGCTGGCGTTTTTCCAGTCGGCCGGGCCACCCTTGAACACCAGATCGTTGAAGTCCGGAATGATGTTGTTCACCGGACAGCCGCTGTTGCAAAACGGCGTGCCGCAGTCCATACAACGGGCGGCCTGGGTTTTAGCTTGGATGTCGTCGAGCCCGACGACAAACTCCTTGTAATTCTTGAGACGCTCGACGACGGGCTTGTACCCTTCTTCAATGCGTTCAAATTCCATAAATCCTGTTATTTTACCCATTTTGTTGCCTAATTTTTAACTAAATTTAGTACCAATAAAGTAGCTAAATTCTATTATTTTGCGTGACTCAGTTCCTGCTTTTTTTCTTGCTTAACTTGATTTGAAACTTTTTTTGCCGCCAATTCACCCAAAGCGCGTTTGTATTCGTTCGGGAAAACTTTCACAAACTTGGCGCGCGCTTGGCTCCAGTCGTCCAGCAAGGCGCGTGCGCGTTTGCTGCCGGTCCAGCGGTTGTGCTCCTCCAGCAGTTTCTTGAGCTGGCTTTCGTCGGACATGCCCCGGTGCCAGGTGGCCGGTTTCTGGGACGCCTCTTGCTCCACGCCCGGCAACACCTTCTCCAGTGACACCATCGCCGTGTTGCAGCGGCTGGCAAATGTGCCGTCTTCGTCGTACACGTAGGCGATGCCGCCACTCATGCCCGCCGCGAAGTTTCGGCCGGTTTTACCCAGCACCGCCACCGTGCCGCCGGTCATGTATTCGCAGCCGTGGTCGCCGGTGCCCTCGACAACCGCTGTCGCGCCCGAGAGCCGCACGGCAAAACGTTCACCGGCCACGCCGCTCAAAAACGCTTCACCGCTGGTGGCGCCGTACATCACGGTGTTGCCGACGATGGTGTTGTTGACCGCATCACCGCGAAAATCAATGCTCGGCCGCACCACCACACGCCCGCCCGAGAGGCCCTTGCCGGTGTAGTCGTTGGCGTCGCCAATCAAATACAGCGTGATGCCTTTGGCCAGGAACGCGCCGAATGATTGGCCGCCAGTGCCCTCCAACTGGATGCGAATCGTGTCGTCGGGCAAACCTTCCGGCCGCACTTTGGTGAGCGCGCCCGACAACATGGCGCCCAGTGAGCGGTTGACGTTGCGGGCGACTTCCATGAACTGCACCTTTTCGCCGCGCTCGATGGCCGCGCGCGATTTTTCAATCAGCACCTTGTCCAGCGACCGCTCCAGGCCGTGGTCTTGCACGTCATTGTGGAAACGTGACACGCCGGCGGGCGCCGTGGGCAGCGCAAAAAGGCGCGCGAAATCCAGGCCCTGGGCTTTCCAGTGCGCGATGCCCTTGCGGGTATCGAGCAGATCCGCGCGGCCAATCAGGTCGTTGAACTTGCGGATGCCCAGCTGCGCCATGATCTGGCGCACTTCTTCGGCCACAAAGAAGAAATAGTTGACGACGTTTTCCGGCTTGCCGCTGAATTTGCGCCGCAACACCGGATCTTGTGTCGCCACACCCACCGGGCAGGTGTTGAGGTGGCACTTGCGCATCATGATGCAGCCTTCCACCACCAAGGGCGCGGTGGCGAAACCAAACTCATCCGCGCCCAGGAGCGCGCCGATGGCCACGTCGCGGCCGGTTTTCATCTGGCCGTCGGCCTGCACCCGGATGCGCGAACGCAGGCGGTTGAGCACCAGCGTTTGTTGTGTTTCAGCCAGGCCGATTTCCCACGGGCTGCCGGCATGCTTGATGCTCGACCAGGGTGATGCGCCCGTGCCGCCGTCATGCCCGGCGATCACCACGTGGTCGCTCTTGCACTTGGCCACGCCGGCGGCGATGGTGCCGACACCGATCTCGCTGACCAGCTTCACGCTCACACTCGAATGCGGCGCGACGTTTTTCAAGTCGTGAATCAGTTGCGCCAAGTCTTCAATCGAATAAATGTCGTGGTGCGGCGGCGGCGAAATCAAGCCCACGCCGGGCACGCTGTGGCGCAGTTTGCCGATGTATTCCGACACCTTGCCGCCCGGCAACTGGCCGCCTTCGCCAGGCTTGGCGCCCTGCGCCATCTTGATCTGGATCTGGTCGGCGCTGGAGAGGTATTCCGCCGTGACGCCAAAACGCCCTGAGGCGATTTGTTTGATGCGCGAACGCAGGGAGTCGCCGTCTTGCAGGGGAATATACACCTCGACCACGTCTTTGCCGATGATGTCGGCCATGGTCTGGCCCTCTTTGATCGGAATGCCCTTGAGCTCCTGCCGGTACCGCGCCGGGTCTTCGCCGCCCTCACCCGTATTGCTTTTGCCGCCAATGCGGTTCATGGCAATCGCCAGTGTGGCATGGGCTTCGGTGCTGATCGAGCCCAAAGACATGGCGCCGGTGGCGAAACGTTTGACGATTTCCTTGGCCGATTCCACTTCGTCCACCGGGATGGCTTTGGCCGGGTCGATCTTGAACTCGAACAACCCGCGCAGCGTCATGTGGCGGCGGCTCTGGTCGTTGATGAGCTGGGCGTATTCCTTGTAGGTGTTCCAGTTGTTGGCGCGCGTGCTGTGTTGCAGCTTGGCGATCACATCCGGCGTCCACATGTGTTCCTCGCCGCGCACACGCCAGGCGTATTCGCCGCCGGCATCGAGCATGCCCTCGAGCACCGGGTCGCCGCTGAAAGCCTGTTTGTGCATGCGAATGGCTTCTTCGGCAATTTCAAACACGCCGATGCCGGCCACCTTGCTCGGCGTGCCGGTGAAATACTTGCCAATCGTTTCGTCGTTCAGCCCAATCGCCTCAAATAGCTGCGCGCCGCAATAACTCATGTAGGTGCTGACACCCATCTTCGACATGATCTTCGAGAGACCCTTGCCCACGGCTTTCACGTAGTTGTAAATCGCTTTGTCGGCGCTCAGGTCGCCGGGCAAATCCTTGTGGATATTGGCCAGGGTTTCCATCGCCAAATACGGGTGAACAGCCTCTGCGCCGTAACCGGCCAACACCGCGAACTGGTGCACTTCGCGGGCGGTACCCGTTTCGACGACCAATCCTGCCGTGGTGCGCAGGCCCTCGCGCACCAGGTGTTGGTGAACGGCGCTCAAGGCGAGCAGCGCGGGTATCGCCACCTGTGTGGCGTTCAGATTGCGGTCGCTGATGATGAGGATGTTGTGACCGGAACGGGCACTTCCGGTTCCAGCGCCCTTGATGGCGTCCACCGCCTCGGCGCAGAGCGAGGCGAGTTTGGCCTCCACGCCCTCGCGGCCCCAGGCCAGCGGGTAGGTGATGTCCAGGTTGTAGCTGCGGAACTTGCCTTGCGTGTATTTTTCAATGTCACGCAGCTTGGCCATGTCGGAGAAATCGAGCACCGGCTGCGCCACTTCGAGGCGCATGGGCGGGTTGACCTGGTTAATGTCCAGCAGATTGGGCTTGGGGCCAATGAAGGACACCAGGCTCATCACGATGGCTTCGCGGATCGGGTCAATCGGCGGATTGGTCACCTGTGCAAAGAGCTGCTTGAAGTAGTTGTACAGCGGCTTGTTTTTGTCGCTCAAAACCGCCAGCGGGCTGTCGTTGCCCATGGAGCCAATGCCTTCTTCGCCCAATTGGGCCATCGGGCTCAT
>JANNEZ010000425.1:0-2404 GCA_031379255.1 Rhodoferax sp.
CTGAGGCTGCTTGTTTTGACTCAAACATACCCAATTTGGGTACGAACAGATCAATAACGCAATGAAATTCGAAAAATACCGAATAAATCGGCATTAAAGTCACGTATTTATTCAATAGTTTGCTATATTAATAGGAGTATATTTAACCCATTTAGGGTTGGTTTTTAAGCCCGTTTGTCTGCCAACCCGGCCAAATCAGCGAAAACCGCCGCAGCCGCGGCGGCAGTGGCGGCGATATCGGCGTCAGAATGCGCGCTGCTGACGAAACCAGCCTCGTACAGGGCCGGCGCGATGTAAACGCCCCGCTCCAGCAGGCCGTGAAAAAGCCGGTTGAAACGCGGGCTGTCGGTTTTCATCACCTGCGCGTAATTTTGGGGCAATTGGGGCATCAGGAAGAACCCGAACATGCCGCCCTCAGAATCGCCGCAAAACGGCACCCCCGCATCGTCAGCCGCCGTTTGCAGGCCGCTCACCAGCGCGCTTGCCTTGCGCGACAGGGCGTCAAAAAAACCGGGCTTCTGGATTTCTTTCAGGGTTGCCAAACCACAGGCCGTGGCCACCGGGTTGCCCGACAAGGTGCCCGCCTGGTACACCGGCCCGAGCGGCGCGAGTTGCTCCATCACCGCCCACCGGGCGCCAAATGCGGCCAGGGGCATGCCGCCGCCAATCACCTTGCCCAGCACTGTCATGTCGGGCGCGAAGCCGGGGATCGAGCGGGCGTAGACCGCCTGCGCGCCACCCAGCGCCACGCGGCAGCCGGTCATAACCTCGTCAAACACCAGGAGCGCGCCATATTGACTGCACAACTCGCGGCAACGTTGCATGAAGGGCACCGAGGCGCGGACAAAATTCATGTTGCCGGCGATCGGCTCGATCATCAGGCAGGCCAGTTCCGGGCCATGCAGTTTGAACGCGGCTTCGAGTTGCTCAATGTTGTTGTATTCGAGCACGATGGTGTGGGCCACCACTTCGGGCGGCACACCGGCGCTGGTCGGGTTGCCGAAGGTCGCCAGACCCGAGCCGGCCTTGACCAAAAGCGCATCGGCATGACCGTGGTAACAGCCCTCAAACTTGATGAATTTGCTGCGCCCGGTAGCGCCGCGCGCCAGGCGGATGGCGCTCATGCCGGCTTCGGTGCCCGAGCTCACCAGGCGCACCATGTCCATCGACGGGTAGAGCTTGAGGATCTCCTCGGCGAGTTCGACTTCGCGCTCGGTCGGCGCGCCAAAGGAGAAACCCTCCAGCGCCGCTTTTTGCACCGCTTCAAGCACCGCCGGGTGGCCATGGCCCAGGATCATCGGGCCCCAAGAGCCGATGTAGTCAATAAAGCGTTGGCCGTTGCTGTCCCAGAAATACGCGCCCTGGGCTTTTTTCACAAACCGCGGTGTGCCGCCAACCGCCTTGAAGGCCCGCACGGGCGAATTAACGCCGCCGGGGATAACGGCTTTGGCGCGGTTGAAAAGGGCGATGTTGTGGTCCATGCGGTGTCCGAAGGGTGCAAATCAAGGGGTGAAGGCGACGGCCGGTTGGCCAGCGCAGTCAATGCTTGGTGTCAGGCGCGGGCAGGTCAAAAATCATCTTGGCGAGCTGGCGGTCGTCGTCTTCGCCGGTGTCGTCCTCATCGTCGTCGGACTGCGCCCAAAACAGGCGGTCAGGAATGACATGGCCCATGCCGGGGCGAAAACCCGCGTTGAGGCTGCGGTCCAGGTAACCCAGCGCTTCTTTCACCGCCTCCGGCAAGGCCGTGCCGCTGGCCAGCACCGCTGCCAGCGCCGCAGTGAGGGTGTCACCGGCGCCTGAGAAGACGGCTTCAAACCGTTCAAATTTTTCACTCGCCAACACCGTCTCGGGGGTGGCCAGCACGTTGTCGATGAACTGGTCGGCCAGCGCGATGCCGGTGACCAGCACATAGGGCACGCCCAGCTCGTGCGCGGCGCGGGCGATGTCGCGGGCGGTCGGCGTCTTGGCGCCGTCCCAGTCGGGCAGGAGCCAGCGGCGCAAAGTACTGTGGTTTCCGGCCAACACTGTGGTCTGCGGCAGGAGCAGTTCCTTGAAGGCGTCAAGGTAGTCGTCAATCTGTTGCTCGTTCCACCAGGAGAGATCGGGCATGTAGGCGATCAAAGGCAGGTCGTCATAGTCGGAGGCGATCTGGGCGATGGCGCTGATGTTTTCCGGCGATCCGGCAAAACCAACCTTGATCACCTGCACCACCACGTCTTCGAGGATGGTGCGCGCCTGCTCGGTCACGGCTTCGTCGTCAAAAGCGAAATGGTCGGTGATCTCACTGGTGTCGCGCGCATAGGAGCCAGTGACCACCGGCAGGGCGTGCGCGCCGACGGAGGCCACGGCGGTCACATCGCTGGACAGTCCGCCCGAGCCGCTGGGGTCGTTGGCATTGAAAACC
>JANNEZ010000447.1:0-2269 GCA_031379255.1 Rhodoferax sp.
CCTGAAAGCGCATGTAACATTTTCAGGTTCATTGCTCTGGCATACCGTGTATCCTTGGCCGCAGCGACCTGCTGGTTTGGTGGAGGAGGGGTTTCGGGAGTTGGCCAAGCGATGGGTCCCGATACTCAACGATTTTGACAAAAGTGGCGTTGATCTCTGTTATGAGATTCATCCGGGTGAGGACCTTCACGATGGAATAACATTTGAGCGATTTTTGAAACAGACACGGAGCCATTCGCGATGCAAGATTCTATACGACCCGAGCCATTTTGTATTGCAACAATTGGATTATCTTCAGTTCATCGATTTCTACCATCCGTTCATAAAGATGATGCATGTAAAGGATGCCGAGTTCAATCCCACCGGCAAGAGCGGAGTATATGGCGGCTATCAACCCTGGATAGATCGCCCCGGACGCTTCCGGTCCCTGGGTGACGGTCAGGTAGATTTCAGGTCAATCTTTTCAAAACTAACGCAATACGGATTTGACGGTTGGGCTACCATGGAGTGGGAGTGCTGCATCAAACATCCTGAACAGGGAGCTGCTGAAGGAGCGCCATTCATAAGAAACCTCCTGATCCGTGCTACCGACAAGGCGTTTGATGATTTTGCCGCGACGGGGAAGGGCTCCGCTCTGAACAAAAAAATATTGGGTATTTAACTTTATAAACTATGAGGGCATTCAGTTGTTTTTTTGGACTTGGACTAGCGTTGCTGCTATCCTGTTGCGGTTCGAAAAAGGAATCATCCAATGGGGAAGAGTACGTGGCCAATGAAGGAACATCAGAGGCAATGGCTGCCATTGACCCGATTGCGCAGGGGGAGGCCCTTGTAAAAGCCAACGACTGCAACACCTGCCATCATAAGATCAACACCATAATAGGGCCGGCTCATACGGCGGTGGCCAAGAAGTACGAATTCACCGATGCTAGTGTGAAGTACATAGCCGACAAGATCATCAAGGGGGGAACTGGCGTGTGGGGACAGATTCCTATGACTGCTCATGCTGATGTCAGCCAGCGTGATGCTGAAGCGATGGCACGGTATGTGCTCTCACTGGATGGAGAAAAGGAACATTAATTATACAATACGCAAAGAACATGAAGAAATATTTCATCCTCGCGACACTGGTCATGACCTCGAGTTGGTCCATTGCTCAAAATCACAATACGCTTACGGCCAAGGAAGAGAAGGAGGGGTGGAAAGTGCTGTTTGATGGTAAAACAACGACCGGATGGCGTGGATACAACAAAAAGGAAATCTATGGTGCCTGGAGGGCAGCCGAAGGTGAACTATACCTTGACTACTCAGCAGAGGATCGCGGGGATATTATCACGGATGAGGAGTTTGAAAACTTTGAGCTCTCGCTGGAATGGAAGATCACCGACTGCGGCAACAGCGGCATTATTATTAACAGCATTGAGTCGTCAAAATACAAACATGCCTATGAAACAGGCCCGGAGATGCAAATTCTGGATAATGCTTGCGCTGCAGATGCTAAAATTCAAAAACACCGCGCCGGGAATTTATATGATCTTATTGCAAGCCCGACTGAGTCCGTAAAACCAGCCAATGAATGGAATGTTGTGAAGATTATCTCGAACAAAGGGCATCTCGAACTTTGGCTGAATGGGGTGTTGCAGGCTGAGGCAACCATGTTTACCCCTGAATGGGAGAGAATGCTGCAGGGAAGCAAATGGAAGAAGTATCCTGATTTTGGAAAATCAAACAAAGGCCACATCATGTTGCAGGGAGATCATGAGGGTCGCGTGAGTTTTCGCAACATCAAGATTCGGATGTTGAGGTGATGAAATGTTGTTTTCGAAATGCCTATGCTGATCGGGATCTTTGAAAACGAATTTGTAAAGTGTGAACTAGACGAGGATGTCCCCGTCCTCCGCCACCGGTGGAAGACCGCCCCGCCCGGGGAGGAATTCAAATTCAACCTAAAGCGAATCCTCGCAGAATATATCCAATTAAGGAAGACCTATAAGCAATTGGCCTGGTTGGCCAATACCGATTTGCTTGGCGAACTCGACCTTGACATTGAGCAATGGCTTGTGGATGAGTGGGAGGATATGCTCTTTAACCAGGCTGGTGTCCAGGTTCATGCAGTGATTCTAGGCGCCAGTATCTTCGCAGATTATCCCATGGAACATTTTAAGATGGATGCGGAAAAGAAGTTCAAATCAAAAAATATCCACCTGGGTGTGTTTTCAAATGAGAAGGAAGCCTACGAATGGATGCATGCAAACTTGCGCCCCTGACT
>JANNEZ010000453.1:0-7696 GCA_031379255.1 Rhodoferax sp.
GAAGAGGCGATTGGCAACGAAACCAAGGTCAAGGTCGTGAAAAACAAGGTCGCGCCGCCCTTCAAGACGGCCGAGTTCGACATTTTGTTTGGTGAAGGCATCAGCCGCCACGGCGAGATCATCGACATGGGCGTGGCCGCCAACATCATCGACAAATCCGGCGCCTGGTACGCCTACAACGGTGAAAAAATCGGCCAAGGGCGGGATAACGCGCGCGAGTTCCTGCGTGAAAACGCGGGCCTCGCCACCGAAATTGAAAACAAAGTGCGCGCCTCGCTGGGCATTCCGCTGTTGCCCGGCGAGCAGGAGGTGGTGGAGAAGCCGAAATCAGGTGGTAAAAAAGTTTCTGAATAATTTTAATATGAATAATTGAATGCATAAAGTCACATTTTATATGAATAATTAGCTATTAATAATATAGTAAAAATGGATATAAATTAGTTAAATTATTAATTAAAATTGATAAAATGTGAATTTTCCCCAAACTCAACTCTCCCTCAAGGGCCGCGTATTGCGGCTTTTGAGCGGGCGCGAGCATTCGCGACCGGAGCTGCAGCGCCGCCTGGCGTCGTTCGAGGAGGCGCCGGGGGAGCTTGGCAAAATTCTTGACGAGCTCGAGGCCAAGGGGTTTATCAGCGAGCAACGTGTCGTCGAGTCGGTGGTCAACCGCCGCTCGGCCAAACTCGGCGCGGCGCGCATCCGGCAGGAGTTGCAGGGCAAAGGCGTTGGCAAAGAACAGATCATGGGCGCGGTCGCATCGCTCCAGGCAACCGAACTGGCGCGCGCCCGCGCTTTGTGGCAGAAGAAGTTTGGCGAACCTGCCACTGGGCCATCGGAACGCGCCAAACACGTGCGGTTTTTGGCCAGCCGGGGATTTGGCGGCGACACCATTCGCCGAGTGTTGGCCGGGCCTACCGACGACGCTTGATCACGGTCAGCCCAGCCCAAGCATCAGTTTTAAATTTTGCACGGCGGCGCCACTGGCACCCTTGCCTAAATTGTCGTATTTGGCGGTCAACACCGCCTGGCCCAATTTGTCATTGCCATGGACGCTCAACTCCAGGCGGTTGGTGCCGTTGAGCGCCTGCGCCTCCATGCGGCCGCCAACGGCGGGCGCGACCACCGTCACCCATTCGCTGCCAGCATAGTGGGCGCGCAGGGCCTCTTCAAGCTGGCTGGCCCTGGCGACGCCCTGGAGCAGGTCAAAATGCACGCTGATCTGGTCGATCATCCCGCTGTGGAAGTTGCCCACGGCGGCGACAAAAATCGGGCGCCTGCGCAGGCCCGAATACAGATGGAATTCCGGCACGTGTTTGTGTTCCAACCCGAGGCCGTAGACGTCCAGCGGTGGCGCGGTTTTGGTGACCTCGTAGGTCTCGATCATCGGGCGCCCGCCTCCCGAGTAGCCGGAGAAGCCTTGCATCACCACGGGGTAGTCTTTGGGCATCAGGCCCGCGTCCACCAGCGGGCGCACCAAGGCAATGCCACCTGTCGGGTAACAGCCCGGGTTGGCGACACGGCGCGCAGCTTTCACAGAGGCGGTCTGGGCAGCGTTTAGTTCAGGGAAGCCGTAAACCCAGTCCGGCGCGACCCGGTGGGCGCTGGATGCGTCAATGATTTTGGGCGGGGTTCCCGTCATGGCGTCAATCATCGCGACCGATTCGACTGCGGCAGCGTCATGTAAACACAGCACCACCAGGTCTACCTTGGCCATCAGCGCGGCTTTGGCCGACGCGTCTTTGCGCAGCTCGGGCGCGATGCGAATGACCTCAACCGAAGGCAGTTCCTTCAGGCGGTCGCGAATTTGCAGCCCGGTGGTGCCGGCCTCTCCGTCAATGAATATTTTGGGCATGGCGAAAGATTTTCGAATTTAGAACTTTTCCGCAAGTATGCGGCTATCAATGGTGCAATGCAACATGATACATTTCAGCGCTGCGTTGTTCAATGGCAATTTCGCATGGGGTTGATGCCGATTTGGCCACAATCCCCGTGTTGCAGGCGCATTGGGCATTCATTCCATTTCCGAGAAGCTCCTCATGAAGATTCACGAGTACCAGGGCAAGGACATCCTGCGCCAAGCCGGCATCCCCGTGCCACACGGCATTGCGGCGTTCACTGTGCAGGAGGCCGTCGAAGCGGCGCAAAAACTCGGTGGGCCGGTGTGGGTGGTCAAGGCGCAGATACATGCTGGCGGGCGCGGCAAGGGCGGCGGCGTCAAACTGGCTCGTTCCATTGACGAGGTTCGCAGGCTCGCGGGCGAGATCCTGGGCATGCAACTGGTCACGCACCAGACCGGTTCCTTGGGCCAAAAAGTACGTCGACTGCTGATCGAAGACGGCGCCGACATCAAAAAAGAGTATTACGTCTCTGCCGTCACTGACCGAGCAACGCAGCAGGTCGCCTTCATGGCGTCCAGCGAGGGCGGCATGAACATCGAGGAAGTGGCCCACGACACGCCCGAGAAAATCATCAAGGTGTTTGTCGATCCGGCGCTGGGTTTAACCGGCGCGCAGGCGTCCGAGCTGGCCCACGGCATCGGCGTGCCCGCAGGTTCCACCGCGCAGGCGGTTGATGTGTTGCAAAAACTCTACAAGGTGTACATGGACACCGACGCTTCATTGGTCGAGATCAACCCGATGATTCTCGAAGGCGGCGGGGCCATCAAGGCACTGGACGCCAAATTCAATTTCGACCCCAATGCGCTGTTTCGGCACCCCGAAATCGTCGCCCTGCGCGATCTGGACGAAGAGGATCCGGCGGAGATCGAAGCCAGCAAGTTTGACCTCGCCTACATCAGCCTGGACGGCAACATCGGCTGCCTGGTCAATGGCGCGGGCTTGGCCATGGCGACGATGGACACCATCAAGCTGTTTGGCGCCGAGCCGGCCAACTTCCTGGACGTAGGCGGCGGCGCCACACCGGAGAAGGTGACAGAAGCCTTCAAGATCATGTTGAAAAACAAGAAGGTCAAGGCCATTTTGGTCAACATCTTCGGCGGCATCATGAAGTGCGACACGATTGCCACAGGCATCATCGCCGCCTGCAAGGCGACCAACCTTTCTGTGCCGCTGGTGGTGCGCATGAAGGGCACCAACGAAGCGCTGGGCAAGCAGATGCTGGCCGAGAGCGGCTTGCCTATCATCAGCGCTGACTCCATGGCCGAGGCGGCGCAAAAAGTTGTCGCGGCTTTGAAGTAAGGCAAGGAAACCATGTCCATCTACATCAACAAAAACACCCGCGTCATCACGCAAGGCATTACCGGCAAAACCGGTCAGTTCCACACCGAGAAGTGCCAGGAATACGCCAACGGCAAAAACTGTTTTGTCGCCGGCGTGAACCCCAAAAAAGCCGGCGAGCGGATTTTTGACATCCCGATCTTCGCTTCGGTCAAGGAGGCGGCTGCCCAAACCGGCGCCACGGTCAGCGTGATTTACGTGCCGCCGGCTGGCGCGGCAGCCGCTATCTGGGAAGCTGTCGAGGCCAACCTGGATCTTGCGATCTGCATCACCGAAGGCATTCCTGTCCGGGACATGCTGGAAATCCGCAACAAGATGAAGGCCAAAGAGGCTGCCGGCGGAAAAAAAACCTTGCTGCTTGGCCCAAACTGCCCTGGCCTGATCACGCCGGATGAAATCAAGATTGGCATCATGCCCGGCCACATTCACAGGAAAGGGCGTATTGGCGTTGTCAGCCGTTCGGGCACGCTCACCTACGAAGCCGTTGCGCAGTTGACCGACATTGGCCTTGGCCACTCCAGCGCGGTTGGCATTGGCGGCGACCCGATCAACGGCCTCAAACACATTGATGTGATGAGGGCTTTCAATGACGACCCTGACACCGATGCCGTCATCATGATCGGGGAAATTGGCGGCCCGGACGAGGCAGATGCCGCGCGGTGGTGCAAGGCGAACATGAAAAAACCCATCGTCGGTTTCATAGCGGGGGTGACTGCGCCGGCAGGCAAACGCATGGGGCATGCGGGCGCGCTTATCAGTGGCGGCGCAGATACAGCGGACGCCAAACTGGCGATCATGGAGGAGTGCGGCTTCACGGTGACGCGAAACCCCTCGGAAATGGGCAAACTGCTCAAAGCGCTGGTGTGACCGCGTGGCCATCAATTGTCCCGACCTGCGGGAGTAGTAAAGTTGGAATCTTATGGAATTTTTAGCATCGGTTGATTTTTGGGTAGCTGTCGGTCAAATTATTTTGATCGACATTTTGTTGGGTGGCGACAACGCTGTGGTCATCGCATTGGCGTGCCGCAGGTTGCCTCCCGCGCTGCGTGCCAAGGGCATTTTTTGGGGAACGGTGGGTGCAATTGTTTTGCGCCTCGTGCTGATTTTCTTTGCATTGCAACTCCTGGCGGTGCCGTTCCTGAAAATTGCGGGGGCCGTCCTGTTGATCTGGATCGGTGTGAAATTGCTGCTGCCCGAGCATGAAGAGGGCCACGGCGAAATTGCGGCCAATGACAAACTTTGGGGGGCCGTCAAGACGGTGATCGTCGCTGATTTCGTCATGAGTGTTGACAACGTGATCGCGATTGCCGGCGCTGCAGAGACATCCGGCACCGGCCATAGCTTTGCACTCGTCATTTTTGGTGTGTTAGTCAGTATTCCCATCATCGTCTGGGGAAGCCAGTTGGTTTTGCGTCTGATGGATCGGTTTCCCATCATCATCACCATCGGCGGCATGTTACTCGGGTGGATTGCAGGCTCCATGGTGGTCAGCGACCCAGTGTTCTCCAATGCCGACGTCTTACCGTCTGCGCCGAAGTTTGCTGCCACCGACCTTTTGAGGTATGGCGCGGGAACCGCGGGCGCGTTGCTGGTTCTTGCTTTGGGAACCTTGTTGGCGCGACGCAAAATGGGAAGCGCGCAGGCCCGGCCAACTGTTGGCGTTGCCAGGGTATCGGGCCAGCTGCGCAGAATGGTTCTGGCGGTTGATGGTTCAGCAGGCTCCGACGGCGCGCTTCAGCATCTGGTTGCCATGAGGAATGAACTGCGCGAACCCGCCGGGCTGGAGATTCACCTGGTCAACGTGCAGCGACCTGTTTCAGGCGATGTTTCGTCATATATCAACGGCAAAGTGCTGGACGAATACCACACAGAAAAATCCGTCGCTGCGACAGCTCGAGCCCGCGAAGCCCTAACCCTGGCAGGTCTGCCGTTCACAGTGCACATGAAGGTCGGCGCGCCAGGCGCTTGCATTGCCGAAGTTGCAAGGGCTTTGGATGCCGATCTGATTGTTCTGGGGTCCAGGGGGCTGGGCAACAACACTGGAGCCCGGTTGGGCTCAGTAGCGGCGAGCACACTGGAACATGCAGATATGCCAGTCCTCGTCGTCAATGCAGCACCTGCCACCTGAGCAGCCGACGCGCATGCCACCCTCAGCGGTGGACCAGCACGGGTATTGACGTAGTTGCCAGAATCTTGTTGGTCTGGCTTCCCAAAAGCACCTTTGCCAGGCCTTTGCGGGTGTGAGGGGCCAAGACGATCAAATCACATTTGTGCTTTTTTGCAATCGACAGGATCGCTTCGGCAGGGAAGTCGCTGGTTGCGCTGACCAAATTGCAGGGAACGCTGGCCGATTTGGCGAGTTTGGCAATGGTCTGGAGGTATTTGGCCGTCGCCTTCTCAATCACCTGCTTGTTATGTTCCACGGTTTCAATGCCAATGGGCATCAGTTTCCGATAAACCAGTGGCGTTGGCGCAGGCGCGGCATAAAACGCTGTCACCTTGGCGCCCAGCAACGCCGCAAGCGACACGCCTGCCATAGCTGCGGCATGGCAGGCCGCAGAACCGTCTGTGGGAAGCAAAATATTCTTGTACATCAGGCGCTCCTATTTGGTGTAAGGCAATACCCAGATCAGCATCGCCAGAACGTAGCAGATCAGTGAGGCTATGATCGTGAACGGGACGCTCCATGACAAAAATTCACGGAGCGACACTTTCCGGCCTTCTTCCTTTTCGGCAAGGGACAGCGCCACATACAGCGCAGGCGCGCCCGCCACCGTGAGGTTGCTGCCCAAAGTGCCTGCCCAAAGCACGATCCAATATAGAGGCCAGGGCTCGATGCCGGACTCGCCCATATCCTTGATGGTTTTCAGAAAAGTCAAGATGTAAGCGTCGTGCTCGACCAGGCCAACTATTGGAATCGTGATCCAATAAAGAGCTGTCGCGCCCAAAGCGTAGTTCTGCGTGAAGAGCGGTCGCATCGCATCGGCCAGCTTGTCCAGAATGTGCGATTTTTCGAGGCCGCCAACCAAGGCAAAC
Source organism: Rhodoferax sp. (assembly GCA_031379255.1). Taxonomy (GTDB): domain Bacteria; phylum Pseudomonadota; class Gammaproteobacteria; order Burkholderiales; family Burkholderiaceae_C; genus JANYCG01. The sequence goes on from JANNEZ010000453.1 coordinate 6,273, forward strand.
AGGGCGATGTAGAAAAATATGGCTCGCCAGTCAAGGCTTTGAACCATATTTTCAAAGTCTGGCGCTTCCTTGACTCGATCGCCCAAAAAATGCAAGACCAACACCAGTGACAAGGCTCCGGTCAGGGCGATAAAGCCGAGCATCACCCCAATGTGCTCACGCATGGACATGGCGACAACTGTCCCCAGAAACCAAAGGCAGACGACCGACGCAAACAAGGGGTTGGGTATTTTTGCGTCGATGCCCAGCGCCGCAATGTTTTGGATTCGCGGCCTGCCCCGGAAGCCATAGGCATACATGATCGCCAGCGTGATGATGAATGTGACCATCAGGATGAAAAACGACGACGGCCGGCCATGTTGCCAGATGAAGTCAAAAAACTCGGCGCCGGCGACGCTGTGCAGCATTTGCGGGGGAAGATCGCCGATGATCAACGCCGTTCCCATGAAATTGGCGCCAAATCCAATCATCAATATGACGGGCACCAGAGGAAGGCCCAGGGCCCGAGCCAGTGGCAACGCAACCGGAGCCATCATCAGAATGGTGACAACATTGTCCACAAACATCGAGATGACACCCGCGAGGAAAGTCAAAATCATCACAAGCAGGCCAGGCCGGCCGCCTGACAGTTTGAGAGCCTGAAAGGAGAGCCAGCTTGGAACGCCGGTTTTCCCAAAATACCCTGCAATAAGCCAAATAGCGACGAGAATTGCCATCACATTCCAGTCGACAAAACCAAAGGCGTCGGTCTCATTCATGATTCCCAGCCAGATCATGACCACGACCCCGACAAGTCCGGCCAAGGTGCTGTCAATCTTGTTGCTGATGATGATCAGGATCGTGATTGCAAAAACTGCCAATGTCATCCATTGCAAAGGACTCATCGTGTCTCCTCGGGGTTGGTTTCAGGGGATTTTAAGAATTCTGTTCAGGCGCAACTCTGGTTCGTCTCTCCAGCCCGCAGGAAAGCGCCCGAAACGGCATCTGCCTGGCGGTATTTGGTGAATTGTGCACGGCTTGACGGTCGGGGCGGAATAAAAATATTTTCTGCCGCGCCAAACCACCTTGTCGGCTCGGGCCGGGTCTGCTAACGTCGGTTTCGTTTCCCTGCAACATGACCGCGTCTGCCGTGTTCGGTTTAAAACCCCGTTCACACTCTGCCAATGTGTGGGTTATGCTATCGGCGTTGACATGGATCGTCCGCGCCCAGCAAAGGCGCGACCGGTCGGCGAGAGGGGTATGGAAATTTGGCGCTTGCACTTAGTGTGCAAATCATGCTTATGAATTGGGCAATAGGACTGGCAAGATATGGCACAACTTTCTCTTTCAGGCAAGAGACCTATTTGGCGGTCTGACTGGTTCGTTGGCCTATTGGTCGTGCTTGCTGTTGTCGTGTTCAACTACACCACTGACTTTTTTGGGAC
>JANNEZ010000485.1:0-4344 GCA_031379255.1 Rhodoferax sp.
CCGGGCCAGGCTTGGCAGGCCAACGGTGGTGCAGGCCATGGAAGCGGCGAGGAGCAAGCCTGCAATGCGGGGGTGTCTGGGCATGGAGTTTCCAGGAGTGCGGTGCCTGCTTGGTCGTGGCAAGGGACGATTTCTTACAGCCCATCTTTTTACAGCCAATCGCTTCGCCGGCGGCCAGCCGAATCACGATGCCAAGGCCACGAGTCGGAAATCCATGCAAATAATTAACATGGGTGTTAACAAATTTTCAAATTTGGCCAAAATCGGAAAAATATCAGTCAAATCGGCATCTAAGTCACGGATTATATTAATAATTTGCTATAAATTAAATAGCAATTGTGATTTGCACCTGTCTGCGCTCTGGTCCATGGCCTAACTGGCGTTTTTGTCGATTCCGGTGTTTGCGCGCACCCGTTGACCGGGCTTTGCAATGTTGCGCTCTACCCAGGTGCGCAACCTGAGCGCCTCGGGTTGGTTCAGCTTGCCCAGGTGGGTGGCCAGCACGTCGTCGCGCATGTGCGGCTGGGCGGGCGCTCCCAGGGTTTGCACACCGCCCGGATAAGCTGCCGCCAGCGTGCGCTCATTCGCCAGGGAGCCTGTCACCTTGTGAACATCGGCCAGCCTGACCCAGCGGCATTGGTCCTCATCTTCCACCACGTGAATCGTGATGCCCCGAAACACATAATGCTGCCCGTGCACCGCCAGCCACACGTGGCTGCGCACCGCGTGGCGGAACCCGGCTGCCAGCGCGAACAGGGGCCGCCGGATGCCGACCGCCAGCAAGGGCGAGGTCACCAGCAGGGCGAATTTTCCGAAGTAGAGTCCCACCAGCGCGTAGGCGCCCAGCCAGAGAGCGATCTGGACCGACGGCAGGCTGAGCCATCGTTTCATGGGACGCGACATTGAACGACCCCGCCAAGGAACACCGTCAGAATGGCTCTGCCTGGATGCGTTTCCCTGACAAGCGTCCTTCGCTTGTACGAATTACGTTGTCCTGCAAGTCGAACACGGTGGCCTTGGTTTCGGCCGTGAACTCGTTGCCTCCGGGGCTCGGAACAATGTGTATGCGGACCTTGTTGCTCCCGGTCCACTTTCCGGTTTGATCGAAGTTGAATGCGATATACGTGGCATCAAATTCCCCGTTGCCTGTGCGCTTCCAGGCGCCATGCCCGCCGCTGTATACCGGGTGCGTATCCCCACTTCGAAAGAATGTGCCATCCGACGAAAAGGTCAGCAGGTTCTTTCCCACGCCCCTTGCGCGGTTCGCGGTGATGATCCATGCGCCAACAAGACCTCGATCCACTTCGGTGGCAGCGCCTTCACGGGTGACTGTCGGCCCGGGAAGCGCGCAACCGGCAACGCCAGCGACAAGGAAGAGGCTCAACAGAAACAATCTTGTCTTTAACATGATGTGACTCCTTTTGTAAAAACGCCCAGCCCAATCGTGGGGTTCTCATTTCGTGACTCTCGCGACGCCTGACGATTTGAATTTTGCCAGCTGCGGATACCAGGCGGCATGTGGCGCGCGCCTGGTCTTCAGTTCCGCGTTTCGATGCACCTTGTCGTTTCACTGCAATTGGGCTGAGAGCTGCGCACTGTGCGCCGTCGCCTCAGCCGCTGAAATGCACATCGAAACCGGCGCAAGCTCCAGCCCTATCGGACGTTTTGGGGCACGATGGCCGCCTGCAAACAGCATGCGCAATCGAGGCAGCTGCTGCAACGCGGCTTGTTCTCCGGCATCGAACAGGCGTTTACTGTTGCGCAACGTGACTTCCGGCACGGGTGGGAGCATGGGCTCAAGCACCAGGTCGGCCGCCAGCCGGTCGGCAGCGGCCAGATTGCGCGCCATCACCATGCCCGCATGGAACACGGAATCGATCAAGCCATCGGGAACCACCGGCGCGGCGTGAAAGGTGGCATCGACTGCGATCACCACATCTGCACCCAAGCTGCGGGCGATGCGCACCGGCAGCGGCGCACCCAGGCCCCCGTCTACATAAATTCCACTGCTGATGGCCACTGGCGCGAGTGCGCCTGGCAGCGCCGATGAAGCCATGATGGCCCTCGCCGCATCGCCCGAGCCAAACAGCATGACGCAGCCCGATTGGCGTGCTGTTGCCACCGCCACGAAGCGCAGGGGAAAATCCTCAAGGCGCTGGTGCGCAAGCTGCGATGCGACGAATTGTTCGAGCGCTGCGCTGCGTTGCCCGGGCGTGACCAGCCAACTGCCCCATGGGTCCAGTGCGCCAGGCTGGGGCAGAGCCTCCATGTCTTTGACGGGAGTGCCCGATGCATAAGCGCCGCCAATGATCGCGCCCACGCTGGTGCCAACCACCAGGTCGGGGCGCAAACCTTGCTGTTCAAGCACCCGCAGCACACCCAAATGGGCCAAGCCGCGCAAGCCGCCGCCCGACAACACCAATGCCACACGGGCTGGCTTGAGTGGCGCTTGGGGCGTGTGTGCCGCTGCCGGGGGCATCAGCACTGGTTGCGGCTCCTGTTCCGGTCGCAGTGTGCGGGCCGGTCCCGCCATGCACCCGGCCAGCAACAGGGGCATCAACAGGCAAAAATTGGACCAGTGTGTACACGGCCTGCATTGCCAAAGCCTTAACTTAAGCCTTGACCTAAGCCTTAGCCAAAGACTTGGCCGCCAGCCTGCCACGACCGATGGGGTCACCCTGCAACCCCGTCCGCGCGGTCGCGTTGCAGCATCACCAGAAACTCCTGGCGCATGCCGCTTTGCACGAGCCTGCTGGCGACGCTGGCACCCAGACTGCCGCAGGAATCGGCATTGACCCAGATGACATCGCCTTTGAGCGAGTGGTCAAGCGCTTGCGCCTGCTTGTGCGCCATCACAACGGGCGTGGCCTGGGGCAGATCTGTCTGCGCTGCGGGTTCGCCGCCGCCGCAACCAGACAGTGTCAGCAGAAAAGACAAAATAGGCGGCACCGACAGTCGCGGCAGATGTGCGTTCACTGAATGGCTCATGATCAACTCCCTTGAAGGCAAAAAATGAAGGGTTTCCGCACTCACCGCCGTTGGTTGCGAGCCAGGTTTCGCCAAAATGGCTTTAGCAGGTTGACGACGATGCCATTCAAGAATAGGCATTGGGCGTAGTTTGGGCATCGGTTGGAAGTACGAGGTGTGCCTCCTACTGAAGTCGGATGCGCCGGGCGCGTGAACACTCTATAGTCGGACTCATCAACCAAGAGATTACGATGCAAATCTTGATGGTCGACGACCACACCATGTTTCTGCAGGGGCTCAAGACCCTGCTGGGCGTGCTGATGCCCGACTTGCGGGTGGACACCAGCGGCGACCTGGCGCACGCGCTGCAGCTGGTGCAACTTTCAAACTATGACCTGGTGCTGCTGGACTGGCACTTGGCCGAATGTGACGGTGAAGCGTCCTTGCGGCGCCTGCGTGACAGCGGCTGCGTGGCGCGCATTGTGGTTTTGTCTGGGGAAACCGGCGTCGAGCTGATCCGCGGCGCCATTGAGATGGGCGCCGCAGGATTCATTCCAAAGACCTACAGCTCTGAAATGATGGTGACAGCGTTGGGCAAGGTGTTGGCTGGGCAAATCTTTTTGCCGTCAGAGTCGCTGCGCCATGCGAGCGGGGAGCCTGATGCGCTGAACTCGCCAAAAGCGGATGCAAGGTTTGCGGGCCTCACGGCGCGGCAGATTGATGTGTACCGCGCGGCGGTTCGCGGCTTGCCTAACAAGCTGATTGCGCGGGAGCTCGGTATCGTCGAGTCCACCGTGAAGAGCCATTTGACGGCGGTCTTCATGGCGCTGGGTGTGCGCAACCGGACCGAGGCAGCCTACCAGGCTTCGCGTGATGGCATCCACATTGCCTGAGGCGCCCGCGCAGGATTCGATGGCAGCGCGTGAGGCGCGCATTGGCGAGCGCACAGACCTCCTGTGCCTGGAACAGTTGCTGGCGAGGGGGCGGTTGTTCTACGCCTTCGTGCCTTGCTCGCTGTTGATGGCCTACCTGGCTGCAAAAGAAGGTGAATTGGTTTGGGCGCTGGTGTGGCTTGCCACCACGATTGCCAGGGATATCTATGCCCACTTCCTGCTCAAACGGCTCATGCAGCCGCCCGTTGCGCCGACGGCTGGGGTTGTGAATGAAATCAGCTTGGCGTTTACCTTTGCGGGCATGCTGGTTGTGGCCTTGCTGCCGATTTTTTTTGCACGTTCCAACAACACTGTTTTACTGCTTGTCTTTGCGCGTGTCGGCATTCATATCAGTGGCGCCAGGGAACAAGCGGGTGGCATTTTGCGCGTATGGATGGGTTATGGGGTCGTCACCTTTGGCGCGGTGATCACCGGCGGGCTGTGG
>JANNEZ010000528.1:0-3306 GCA_031379255.1 Rhodoferax sp.
GGTGCGGCCATCCGGGGCGGAACGCGCCGCCTCGGCGCCGCCAATGTTGCCGCCGGCGCCGGGTTTGTTGTCCACGGTCACCGGCTGGCCGAGGATTTTCGTGAGCTCAATGGCGATCGCGCGCGAGGCGATGTCCACCGCGCCACCGGGCGGGAACGGGCAGATCAGGCGGATCGGCCGTGCCGTGCCGGTTTGGGCGCCGGCGAGCGACGCCGTTGCCAGAGCAACAAGAAAGAAAGCGCGGAAAAAAAAGCGGATCATCCAGAACTCCGGTTGAAGTGGCTGCGGGAGGGCTTGCAGCGGCGAGGCTACTCTACCGCAAAGCTCAGGCCCGCGCGCGCCTGCAGGCGCCGCGCCAGTGTGAGGCCCATCGCCGCGCCGGGCGTCCACACGCCGCCCCGGGTCATGCTGCGGTCGACATCCTGCACGAGGCATAACGCGCTTTCGGCGATGAGTTTGCAGGTCGAGCCGTAACCTGGGTCGCGGTCGCCTTTGACCAGCGCAGCCAGGTTTTGGCCGCTGGCCGTCTCGCCGTCAAAACGCACTTCATACCGGCCGCTTTCGCGCGCCTGCAGGTTGGGGCCCTGACCGGGCTTGGGCAGGGCAAACCGGCGGATCAGCGCGCGCGTGGGCGAAAAACCCAGCAGCACATTCTGAACCCACGTGGTGCGCGCCAGCGCCCGGGCGCGTTGCCCGCCTTTGGCGCCGCCGCCGGTGAGCATGCGTTCGTCGTAAACAAAATCCTTGCCCCAGGGATGTCCGCGCAAGGCGTTGGTGCGGTGCACATTTTTGGTGTTGATGGCCGCCATGACAAACGGGCCGCTCCAGGACTGGTTCGATTTGTCAAAACTGGCCGATTGGCCGTTGGGCTGCGCCGGGCCGGTGAACCCGGGGGTCAGCGCAAACGGATCGGCCATGACCCTGGCCAGCGCCGGGTTGCGGCCAATCTGCTCCAGCGTGCCGATCAGGCTGGCGGCGGTGCCGCCCGAGAAGCCGCCTTTCATCACCCGCACACGGCCGCGCACGCGCTGCAGCGGCGCGCCAAAACGCTCCTGCGCCTGGGCCTGCAGGAAGGTTACGCCCAGGTCAAACGGGATCGAGTCAAAGCCGCAGGAGAACACGATGCGCGCGCCGCTGGCCTGGGCCGGCGCCTGCAGGCGCGCCAGCATCTGCGCCATCCACAACGGTTCGCCGCACAGGTCAACGTAGTCGGTGCCGGCTTCGGCACAGGCCTGCGCCAGCGGCTCGCCATGGTGCTGGTAGGGCCCCACGGTGGTGATGACGACGCGGGCCTGCGCCACCAGCTGCTTGAGTGCTGCGGGAGAGCTGGCGTCGGCCACGATCAGGGGCAATTCCTCGCCTGCGCCCAGGCCGTGGCGCACCTCCTTGTGCTTCTCCAGGTTGCGCCCGGCCATGGCCCAGCTGACGCGCGGCGCGGCTTGTTTGCCACCCGCGCCATAGGTGGTGTGCAGGTATTCGGCTACCAGGCGACCGGTGAAACCGGTGGCGCCAAAGACGATCAAGTCATAGGGTTTTGTGGTCATGTCGGCATTCTGGAGCAAGCGCAGGCTCAATCACAGGCCAAGGGGCACTTGCATTTGCATTTGCAGGTCAGCCGGCCGACGCCAATTGGGAACCGGGGCATCGGGTAAGTCCTGATGAAAACTACCCTTTGGCTTGATATATTAGTATATTCTGATGTTTGAATATAAAGCCCTCGGAACCCCATTCATGCTGCACGGCCAGATTCAAAAAGCACCGGAAAACTTCCTGAGCCCAGCTGGCGTGAAGGCCGTGGTGGCTGAAGGCCGGCAGGGGCGCCGCAGTTTTCTGCGCGGCGCTTTTTTAGCAGCCACTGCGGCGACATCGGCCACGGCGGCGGCGGGAGACGGCGATCCGGCCATCCTGAATTTGCCCGACCACAGCAAAGGCCTGGGGCAGGGTGTGGCCACCGAGGGTTATGGCAAACCGTCAAAGTTTGAAGCCAATGTGCAGCGCCGCCCCAGCCCCGGGCTGACACAGACGGCGCAGTCGTCGGTGTCGTTCGCGCCGCTGCAATCGCTGTTTGGCATCGTCACGCCCTCGGGCCTGCATTTTGAGCGGCATCACCAGGGCTGGTGGGACGTCGACCCGACCCAGCACCGGCTCATGCTCAATGGCTCCGACGCCTCGATGCTGAAGAAGAACCTGGTGTTCACGCTGGACGAGTTGATGCGCCTGCCCTCGGTTTCGCGTTTCCATTTCATCGAGTGTGGCGCCAACACCGGCATGGAGTGGGGCAATGTGGCGGTGCCGACGGCGCAATACACCCACGGCATGTTGTCGTGCAGCGAGTTCACCGGTGTGCCGCTGGTCACGCTCTTGGAAATGGCAGGCGCAGACTTCAAAAAAGGCCGCTTCGTGTTGGCTGAAGGCGCGGATGGCTCGTCCATGACGCGCACCATCCCGCTCTCACAAATCCTGAACGGCGAGGTGCTGGTGGCCTATGGCCAAAACGGCGAGATGTTGCGTCCTGAAAACGGCTACCCGCTGCGGCTGGTGGCGCCCGGCCTGCAGGGTGTGAGCTGGGTGAAATACCTGCGCCGCATCGAGCTGGGCGACAAACCTTACGGCGCCAAGGACGAGGCCTTGCACTACATCGACTTGATGCCCGATGGCCAGCACCGGCAGTACACCAGCATTCAGGAATGCAAGAGTGTGGTCACCACGCCCTCGGGCGGCCAGGCGCTGCTGAGCCGGGGCTTCTACAACATCACTGGGCTGGCCTGGTCGGGCCGTGGCAGGGTGAAGAAGGTGGACGTGTCGGTGGACGGCGGGCGCAATTGGCGCGCGGCCCGGCTCGAGTCGCCGGTGCTCTCCAAATGCCTGACGCGCTTCAACCTGGACTGGGCTTGGGATGGCAAGCCAGCGCTGATTCAAAGCCGCGCAATGGACGATACCGGTTACGTGCAGCCCTCGTACCGGCAAACACGTGCCGTGCGCGGCAGCCGTTCGATCTACCACAACAACTCAATCCAGACCTGGCTGGCACAGGACAACGGCGAGGTGAAAAATGTCCAGCTTTCGTAAGCGCAGCTGGCTGCTGGCGGCTTGGTTCGCGGCGGGCCTGTCTGGCCACGCGGTGTCGCAAGGGGCCGACAAATTTGAAGGCATCGGGCGGACGGCGACAGCCCGGGAAGTGGCCGCCTGGGACATCGACGTGCGCCCGGATTTCAAGGGTTTGCCGGCTGGCGCGGGCAGCGTCGTGCGGGGGCAGGTGATTTGGGAGGCCCAATGCGCCAGTTGCCACGGCGTGTTTGGCGAGTC
>JANNEZ010000532.1:0-23340 GCA_031379255.1 Rhodoferax sp.
TCGAAGTGCTGAGCAAAACCGAAACCACTGCCGGTGAATGGGGCCGCGCCGCCACCAGCGAGTTGATCCGCAGCCGCATCAAGATCAAAAGCATGAACTTCATGCGCGGGCGAACCTTCCTCACCAAATATGTGGTTATCGACGAAGCGCAAAACCTCACACCCAAACAGATGAAAACGCTGATCACCCGCGCCGGGCCTGGCACCAAGATCATTTGCATGGGCAACCTCGCGCAAATCGACACGCCTTACCTTACCGAAGGCTCTTCGGGTTTGACCTTCGCCGTCGACAAGTTCAAGGGTTGGCCGCACGGCGGGCACATCACGCTGGCGCGCGGCGAGCGCTCGCGCCTGGCGGACTTCGCCAGCGAAGTGCTTTAACACGTCGCATGAAGTTTGCTATATTTATTATAGCATTAGTGTCAACTATTACGTGACTTCAATGCCCAAATTACTCAAATTTGGCGATACCAGCCACTTTTAGACCTCGATCATACCCATTTTGGGTACGACTGAGGCGTCAATAGTCGCCGCTGGAACCCGTCGCCATGCTTTCAAACTTGGTGATCGGTTTGAGGAAGGTGAGTTTTATCATGCCAGTCGGGCCGTTTCGCTGCTTGGCGATGATCACTTCGGCCACACCCGGCTCTTTGCAGGCGTCTTTGGTGTAGTACTCGTCGCGGTAGATGAACATGATGATGTCGGCGTCCTGCTCGATCGCGCCCGACTCGCGCAGGTCGCTCATCATCGGTCGCTTGTCGGTGCGGGTCTCCACGCTGCGGTTGAGCTGCGAAAGCGCCAGCACCGGGCATTGAAGTTCCTTGGCCAGCATCTTGAGGCCACGGGAGATTTCACCCAACTCGGTGGCGCGGTTTTCTTCGCTGGAGCCGCCGCTGCCGCTCATCAGCTGCAAGTAGTCGACCACGATCAAACCCAGCTTGCCGCATTGGCGCGCCAGACGGCGCGCGTTGGCGCGCAGCTCGGTGGAGGTGAGGCCCGCGCTTTCGTCGATGTGCAGCGAGATGTTGCGCAGCTTCTCAATGGCTTCGGTGAGCCGCGGCCATTCTTCGTCCGTCAATTTTCCGGTGCGCAGATGGCTTTGGTCGATGCGTCCAATGGAACCGACGATACGCACCGCCAGTTGCGCCGCGCCCATCTCCATTGAAAACACCGCTACCGGCAAACCTTCACGCAAGGCCACATGTTCAGCGATGTTGATGGCCAGGGCGGTTTTGCCCATCGAAGGGCGCGCCGCCAGCACAATCAAGTCGCCGGCCTGGAAGCCTGCCGTCATGCGGTCCAGGTCATAAAACCCGGTTGGCACGCCAGTTACGTCATTCGGGTTGTCGGCCATCTCCTGGACCCGGTCAAGCAGGGCCACCACCAACGTGTCCATGCCTTGAAAACCCTGCTTCATGCGCGAGCCCTGCTCGCCAATGTTGAAGATTTTCTGCTCGGCCTCATCCACGATTTCCGCCACCGGGCGGCCTTTGGGATTGAAGGCGTTGGTGGCGATTTCGTCGCTGGCGCCGACGAGTTTGCGCAAGATGGAGCGCTCGCGCACAATCTCGGCGTAGCGACGGATGTTGCCGGCGCTTGGCACGTATTGGGCCAGTGAATTGAGGTAACTCAGGCCACCGGTTTCATCGCCTTTGCCCTGGTTTTGCAGGTGTTCAAACACCGTGATCACATCCGCCGGTTTGCTCGCATTCACCAGGCTGCTGATCGCCCCAAAAATCAGGCGGTGCTCAAAACGGTAAAAATCGCCTTCGGCCAGCAGGTCACCGACCCGGTCCCACGCGCCGTTGTCGAGCAAAATGCCGCCCAGCACGCTGGACTCGGCCTCGATCGAATGCGGCGGAATGCGCAACTGCGCGATCTGGCGGTCCGGCGGGAATTCGCCGGGGACGGCGGTGAGTACAGCAGACATTCTTTTCTTTTCTCCGAAGGGTTCAAGATGCTACCCCCACCGCCCAAACATTGGCGGGATAACTCTGTGGAGAACTTGTGTTTTTGAAGCTGATTGCTGTGGAGAAACCAGCATTGTCCATTTGAATGTAAAAAGGCCACCGGGCTCGCCCGGTGGCCTTCGAATGCGGCAAAAGGCGCTTAAGGGGTTTAGGCCGTTTCGCCGTAGACCGATACCGTGATGTCCACTACCACATCGGTGTGCAAAGCCACCGAGACGCTGCTGTCGCCAACGATCTTGATCGGGCCGTTGGGCATGCGGATCTGTGATTTCACTACCTTGTAGCCGCCTTTGATCAACTCTTCGGCGATGTCATAGTTGGTCACCGAGCCAAACAGGCGGCCGTCGACGCCGGCCTTTTGCGTCAGCTTGATCGTGGTGCCGCCGAGCTTTTCGCCCAGGGCCTGGGATTCAGCGAGTTTGCCGGCGGCGGCTTTTTCCAGGTCGGCGCGTTTGGCTTCGAATTCCTGCTTGGCCGTGGCCGTGGCCCGGCGGGCGCGGCCCGAAGGGATCAGGAAGTTGCGTGCGTAGCCGTCTTTGACTTTGACCACGTCGCCCAGGGTGCCAAGGTTCACGACCTTGTCGAGAAGAATAATTTGCATGGTTGTGTGCTCCAGGTAAGTGCAATCAGCGCGCGCTCAGGCGCGGTGCTGGTCGCTGTACGGCAACATCGCGAGGAAACGCGCGCGCTTGATGGCGGTGTTGAGCTGGCGCTGGAAAATCGCACGCGTGCCGGTGAGGCGCGCGGGGATGATCTTGCCGTTTTCGGCGATGAAATCGCGCAGGGTGTCGATGTCCTTGTAGTCGATCTCTTCGACGCCGGTCACCGTGAAGCGGCAAAACCGTTTGCGCTTGAACAGCAGGTTCTGCGCGGGGCGCTTGGGGCGCTTGTCTTTGTTAAATTTCTTGAATGCGGGCATGGAAGCCTCCTAAAAAATCAAATGTGCAAAAAACTAATCTTGCGAAAATTCCTGAATGTGAAACACAACCCCTTTGCCGTTGCGCGGGCTGGCCAGAAACCCCTTGAATCGCCACTCGCTTGCCAGGGCTTGGGACACAAGCCTCTCGGCAACAGCGGCAAACGCCACGGATTTCAAAACCAACTTGACCTGTCTGGGCTGGCCCGCTTCCTGCAATTCAGACTCGTGTTCGAGTTTCAGATTCAGGGCGGGTATGCCGGCCGGGGTGTAACGCAGAGCTTCCAGCTCGGCGATTTTCGCCCGCAGCCCACACAGGTTGTCATTTGGCTGGTTGGTTTGGCTCACTCCTTGCGCAAAACGTCGACGTTGAGAATCGCGAATTAACGGTCTTGGCGGTCGTTGCGCTCACCGCGATCACCGCCACGGTCACCGCGGTCGCCACCAGCGTATTCGGCCTGCTGGGTTTTGCGGGTCTCTTCGCGCTCGACGGTTTTCATCATCGAAGACGGGCCAGTATCGGCCTTCTTTTTCAGGACGGTGAGGTGGCGCAACACAGCGTCATTGAACTTGAACGCGTGCTCAAGCTCGGCCATCACAGCCTGGTCGGCTTCGATGTTCACACACAGGTAGTGCGCCTTGGAAAGCTTGTTGATTTGATAGACGAGCTGGCGGCGGCCCCAGTCTTCAACCCGATGCACCTTGCCCGGAACACCGCCGCTTCCGGTGGTGATCATGGTCTTGTAACGCTCCAGCATGGCCGGAACCTGTTCGCTCTGATCCGGATGGATCATGAGAATGATTTCATAATGACGCATTGAAACTCCTTGTGGTTTGCCAGGTCAGGCAGAGCTCTGTTCGAACCCGATGGCCTGGCGTGGATGAAAGCCGCCCTCAGCGTCAAGATGAGGTGCGGCAAGGGGAACCTGGCATTGTAGCGCTTTTCGCGCCGCAGTTGATGCCTACTGGGCCAGGCCCTTCCAGGTCGCAATCACCGAATCGGGATTGAGCGACAGGCTGGAGATGCCCTCATCGGCCAGCCAGCGCGCAAAGTCCGGGTGGTCGCTGGGGCCCTGGCCGCAGATGCCGACGTATTTGCCCTGGGCCTTGCAGGCCTGAATCGCCATGCGGATCATCGCCTTGATGGCCGGGTCGCGTTCGTCGAAATCGGCTGCGAGCAACTCGAGGCCGGAGTCGCGGTCCAGGCCCAGACCCAGCTGGGTGAGGTCGTTGGACCCGATGGAGAAACCGTCGAAATATTCCAGAAATTGCGGCGCGAGGATCGCGTTGCTCGGGATCTCGCACATCATGATGAGCTTGAGGCCCACATCACCCTTTGAAGCGTCTGCTCCCTGCCCGCGCTTGAGCCCGTGTTTGGCGAGCAATTCGGTGACGGCCTTGGCCTGGCCCAAGGTGCGCACAAATGGCACCATCACTTCAACGTTGGTCAGACCCATGTCTTCACGCACACGTTTCAGCGCCTCACACTCCATCGCAAACGCCTCACCAAAATCGGCAGAGAGGTAACGCACCGCGCCGCGAAAACCCAGCATCGGGTTTTCTTCCTCCGGCTCGTACCGGCTGCCGCCGATCAGTTTGCGGTATTCGTTGCTCTTGAAATCCGACAGCCGCACGATCACTGGCTTGGGCCAGAACGCGGCGGCGATGGTGGCAACCCCTTCGGCCACGCGATCGACGTAAAACGCGCGGGGCGAGGCGTGGCCACGCGCCACGGATTCCACCGCTTTCTTCAAATCCGCATCGACATTCGGGTAGTCCAGGATCGCCTTCGGATGCACACCAATGTTGTTGTTGATGATAAATTCCAGCCGCGCCAAGCCGACGCCCGCATTGGGCAACTGGCAGAAATCAAATGCCAGCTGAGGGTTGCCGACATTCATCGTGATCTTGATCGGGATGTCGGGCATTTCGCCGCGAACCAGCTCGGTAACTTCAGTCTCCAGCAGGCCATCGTAAATGAACCCCGTGTCGCCCTCGGCGCAGCTCACCGTGACCAGCATGCCTTCTTTCAGCGCTTCGGTGGCGTCACCACAGCCCACCACGGCCGGAATGCCCAGCTCACGCGCGATGATGGCCGCGTGGCAAGTGCGCCCGCCCCGGTTGGTGACGATGGCGGCAGCGCGTTTCATCACCGGCTCCCAGTTCGGATCGGTCATGTCGGTCACCAGAATGTCACCGGCCTGCACCTGGTCCATCTCGCTGATGTTGTGCACGATGCGCACCGGCCCGGTGCCGATCTTCTGGCCAATGGCCCGGCCTTCCGACAGAACCGGTGCCGTGCCCTTGAGTTTGTAGCGGTGCTCGGCTTTGCCGGCCGCCTGGCTTTTCACGGTTTCCGGGCGCGCCTGCAAAATGTAAAGCTGGCCGTCGGTGCCGTCTTTGCCCCATTCAATGTCCATAGCGCGGCCATAGTGTTCCTCGATCAGCAGGGCGTAGCGGGCGAGTTGCTCCACGTCGGCATCAGAAAGTGAATAGCGGTTGCGCAGCTCGGTTGGCACGTCAGTGGTTTTGACGAGTTTGCCGGTTTTGGCTTTTTCATCGGCGCTTGAAAACTCCATCTGAATCAATTTGGAGCCCAGGCTGCGCCGGATCACCGCGCGTTTGCCGGCGCGCAGCATCGGCTTGTGCACGTAGACCTCGTCCGGGTTCACGGCGCCCTGCACCACCGTTTCTCCCAGACCGTAACTCGAGGTGATGAACACCACGTCGGTGAAACCGCTTTCGGTGTCGATGGTGAACATGACGCCGGCCGCGCCCAGGTCTGAGCGCACCATGCGTTGCACGCCGGCGCTCAAGGCCACGTGTTCGTGGGCGAAACCCTTGTGCACGCGGTAACTGATGGCACGGTCGTTGTAGAGCGAGGCGAAAACCTCCTTCATCTTGTGCAACACGTCGTCGACGCCGACCACGTTCAGAAAAGTCTCCTGCTGGCCGGCGAAGGAAGCGTCTGGCAGATCTTCCGCCGTGGCGGACGAACGCACGGCGAAAGACGCCTGTGGGTTGCCCGCGCTCAAGGCGGCAAACGATGATCGAATGGCGGCTTCCAGGTCAACCGGGAAGGGTTGTTTCTCCACCATTGCGCGAATCTCCGCGCCGGCCGCTGCCAGCGCGCGCACGTCGTCGGTGTCCAGGGTCTCCAGGCGCTTTCTGATCTTGTCCGCCAGGCCATCATGGGCCAGGAACTGCCTGAACGCATGCGCCGTCGTAGCAAACCCGGTAGGCACTTTCACCCCCGTCGGCAACTGTGAAATCATCTCGCCGAGGCTGGCGTTTTTACCGCCCACCGCCTCGACGTCGCTCATTCTCAGGTTTTCAAACGGAACGACCAGGTCGGTCGCCGAAAAAAGTGGGGACATGGGAAAACTCCGGAGGTTGAAAATCGGGGGGCCGATGCGAACGCGGCGCAAACTGTTGTTGCTTTTGGGGGGTTGCGGCGTTGCATGGCACTGGGGGAAAGGTTTAGGTCATTGTAGAGTCGCTGTAGAGTCGCGAAAACGGCCTCCCCAAGCCCGGCATGGCCCACAATCCCAAATTGGCACACGCAAATCCGTCATGACCCAACCCTCCACTTTTTTTGGCGACCTGGCCGAAAACAGCGCTACACCCCCCGTGAAACCCCATCGCAGCGTGTTTTTCATTTCAGACGGCACTGGCATCACCGCCGAGACCTTTGGCAACGCCATCCTGGCGCAGTTTGACCTGGAGGCCCGCCATATCCGCCTGCCCTTCATCGACACCGCAGTCAAGGCACACCATGCCGTGCGCCAGATCAACCACGCCGCAACGGTCGATGGCAGCAAACCCATCGTGTTCAGCACGCTGGTGAACATGGAGGTGCTGGGCATCGTTTCGGAGGGTTGCCAAGGCATGCTGCTGGACATGTTCGGCACCTTCGTGCACCCGCTGGAGACCGAGCTGCAGCTCAAGTCCAGCCACCGCATTGGCCGCTTCAGCGACGTGAGCAAAAGCAAGCAATACCACGACCGCATCGAGGCGATCAACTTCTCGCTGGCGCACGACGACGGGCAAAGCAACCGCGATCTGGAGCAGTCTGACGTGATTCTGGTGGGCGTGAGCCGCAGCGGCAAAACGCCCACGTCGCTGTACCTTGCCATGCAATACGGGCTGAAGGCCTCGAATTACCCGCTGATTCCGGAGGATTTTGAGCGCCAGCAGTTGCCAGTGGCTCTGGTGCCGCACAAGGCGAAAATTTTTGGGCTGACGATCCAGCCGGATCGCCTGAGCGAAATCCGCAACGAGCGCCGCCCCAATTCAAAATACGCAGCGCTGGAGAATTGCCGCATGGAGGTCAACGAAGCCGAAGCCATGATGCGCCGCGCGGGCATTCGCTGGTTGTCCACCACGACCAAATCCATCGAAGAAATTGCGACAACGATCCTGCAGGAGATCAGGCCGGAGCGCTTGAGCTACTGACGGAGCGTTCGAGGAAGAGATCGTCAAGCCGTTTGCGCTCGGCCTCGCCCAGTCGCATGGCCTTTTGCAGGTAGTTCTGCATACCGCCAAACTCGGCATCGACCGCATCCAGCGAGGCCTGCAAATAGTCCGGCTGCACGCGGCGCACAGCGGCGCGCACCTGCGGCGGCGCGCCACCGGCCACCATTTCGGGCGGTTTGTACAGATCATTGGTCATCATGTAGTCGCGCATGATCACACCACGCTGCACGCCCAGCGCGCTCAACAGCACGGCCGCCGCGAAACCGGTCCGGTCCTTGCCCGCTGTGCAATGAAAAACCAGCGGCGATGCGTCTTGCAGCAGATGCTGAAACAACTCGGCAAAACGCGCCGAGTTGTCGGTCACAAACGCGCGGTAGGTTTGTTGCATCAGGCGCACGGCGTCGGCTTCGTCGATGCCTTTGTTGCGCTCGGCAAAATCCTGCAAGGCCTGCACCACGGTCGGCTCGATCGACAGGGCATGCACCTGAGGCCCGGGCAAGGCGCAGGGGTGGGCTTCACGCTCGGTTTTTCCGCGAAAGTCAAACACACGGGTGAGCCGCAAATCGGCCAACCGCGCGATGTCGCCTGGCGTCAAGGCGCCCAAGTGGTCAGAGCGAAACAACCTGCCCCATTTCAACGGGCGCTCATTCGCGCCAAGGTACCCCCCCAGATCGCGAAAGTTCGTGGCGCCGTCCAGCGCAATGGACCGGTTTTGGCCAACAGACGGGCTCAGGCAACGCGCTGGAATAACTTCTGTGACTAGTGGATTCATGGCATCAATTATGCCAGCAAGCCGCAAAGTGGCGTACGCCTGAAGCTATAGACTTAATAGCAAAAACCACTTCAAATCCAGCGCATTCCAGCGCCAGAAGCTTCGTGTTTGTAGATCTCTATGAGCCGGCAGGCGCTTGTCATCGAACTGTCACACCCCGTTCATAGGATCGTGGTTTGGTTCGACCGCCTTGCCAACCTTCCACCCACCCAACCCAGCCATGCACACACTGATCCCCGCCTTTTGCACTGTTTCACTCGCCACCGCCATGGCGGCTGCAGGCGCCGACGTGTTGACCTCGGCCACATTTGTCAACGGCATGGCCATCAATGGCGCGGCAACCGACCTCTCATCCGGCACCACCGCAGAGCGCCGCCTCGGCTTTTTTTCCGATCTGTATTACGACCCGATCCGCAACGAATGGTGGGGCCTCTCGGACCGTGGCCCGGGTGGTGGCCTGCTCAACTACGAAACCCGTGCGCAGCGCTTCACGCTGGACGTTGCAGCAAATGGCGCCATCTCGAACTTCCAGGTCGCTCAAACGGTGAAGTTCCAGGACACCGCGGCGCCAGCAGGCGCCTTCAATGGCATCGCTCCCACCCCTACCGGCACCCTGGGTCGCGCGCTGGACCCTGAAGGCCTGGTGATCCACCCCAAAACCGGCAACCTGCTGGTGTCTGACGAATACGGCCCCTCGCTGCTGGAGTTTGACCGCTCCGGCAACCTGCTGCGGCGTTTCACCACGCCGGCCAACCTCGTGCCGCGCAACGCCGCCAACACGCCAAATTTTGCCAGCGACGCCGGCAACACTGCGGGCAAACGAACCAACCGCGGCTTTGAGGGCCTGGCCATCAGTCCCGATGGCAAATATTCCTATGCCATGCTGCAAAGCGCGATGCTGAACGAAGGCGCTGGCAATGGTGTTTATTCGCGCATCGTGAAGTTTGACAACGACACCGGTCTGGCCGTCGCGCAATACGCTTACCGCATGGACACAGCCGGGCAAGGACGTGGCATTTCATCCCTGGTGGCGCTGGGCAACGACAAGTTCCTGGTGCTCGAACGCAACAACCGCGGTGTTGGGGTGGGCGCCGACATCGCGCCCGCTGACAAGGCGGTGTACGAAATCGACCTTGCCGGGGCTGCGGACGTCACCAACGCCACCTTGCCCGCCACTGGCGCGTTTGCCGGCGCCGTGATCAAGTCTGCAAAGAAAATGGACCTGGACGCCAACACCCTGGCGGCCCTGGGCAACAAATCCCCCGAAAAATGGGAAGGCCTCACGGTAGGCCCCAGGTTGGCCAATGGCCAATACCTCATTCTGGCGGGCACCGACAACGACTACAGCGTGACACAAAGCGGCGCAGGCACACAGTTTGACGTTTGGTTTGATTTTTCGCTGGCCAACCCTTATGCCGACTCGCTGCAGTGCCCGATCGGCACCACCTTCAACTGCTTCCTCACCAACGGCGGCGCCAATGCCACCTGGACCGATACGCTCTCGCTGCTGCCAGGTGTGCTGCATGCATACAGCGCCAGCCTCGAGGGCTTTGTCATGCCGATGCCCGAACCCGGCAGTTGGGCCCTGACGCTGCTGGCGCTGGGCGCCGCTGCAACCGTGCGGCGCGCCAGGCGGTCAGGTTTACACCGATAGCTGGCTGCCCATCGGGCCCGCAGCCACCCAAGGACCTGGCGGCGCAGCTTGGATCGCGGTCGGCTAAAGTCGGCCCATGACCTCCGCTGACAACCGGCGCGGCATCATCGACATGTCGGTCGCGATGGCGCTTTTCATCGCCAATGACGCACTGGTCAAACTGGTGAGCGCCTCCCTTCCCTCGCTGCAACTGATTTTCATCCGAGGCGCGTTTGCCTCAGTGTTGATGCTGCTGGTGTGCCATGCCACAGGCGCGCTCAGGCGCGACACGCAAACGGGCGCCTTGCCCGTCATGCAACTGCTGCAAAAACGCGTTCTGATACGCGCCACACTCGACGCCAGCGCCTCGCTGATTTACCTCACCGCCCTCTTTCACATGCCGCTTGGCAATGCCACTGCCATCAACATGGCGACGCCCCTGGTGATCACGATCATGGCCGTGTTCCTCATGCAAGAGCAAGTGAGCCTGTCGCGTTGGCTGGCCATCGCGGTGGGTTTTGGCGGCGTCTTGCTGATTGTTCAACCGGCCGCCGACGGTTTCAACGCCTGGGCCTTGCTGTGCCTGGCAGGCACCGTGTTGCACGCCGCGCGCGATTTAATGACGCGGGTGATCCCGCAAAGCGTGCCCTCGCTGCTGATCACCCTCTCCACCGTGGTGGCCGTGAGCCTGTTTTCCGGCGTGTTCAGCCTGTTCCAGGGTTGGCAGGCCGCGACGCCAACCCATCTCGCACTGCTGGCCGCCTCCGGCGTCTTGCTCAGCGGCGGTTATTTCCTGTTGATCCGCGCCATGCGCGCCGGCGAGATGAGCCTGATCGCCCCGTTTCGTTACACCGGCCTGCTGTTTGCCCTGGTGCTGGGCTGGTGGTTCTGGGGCGACGTGCCCAACCTGCTGGCCTTCATCGGCATCGCCCTGCTGGTGGCCGCCGGCCTGTACATGCTGATGGGCCAGCGCGGCAAGCCGCCCGCCCCGCCTGCGAGTGTGCTGGATGCGGCGGCGGATTGAATGGTTCGAAATCAGGGCCATTCGTACCCAATTTGGGGTTGATTGACGTGTTTTTTGCTTCGAATTGCGATTTACGGAGAAATAATCGCAAGGAAGTCACATATATATTCAATAGTTTGCTACTATTTTTATAGTTTTCAAAATAACTCAACCCGCGCGTCCAATTGTTGATGGCGGCCAGCGCATCGTGATTGAGCCATGAGCAATAGCCTGCAATTCGGACACAAACAGTTCAAATGCACTGCGGCGTAGTCTCGGTGATCATTTGGTCGTCCACTTTCAGTATCAAGGCTTGACACAGTTTGACCAGCACTGTCGCAACGCTGCGGCTGTTGATGGTTAGTGCGGAGCGCGAAGTTTCAGTTCAGCGCCCAATTGGATTTGTCCCTGATACTCCGCAACCCATTGCGGGCTTGGCCACTCCATGATTGACATTTTTTAAAACTACGTCTTATGGTTCGCGTACAAAACCAGCTCTCCTGCCACCAGCACCATGCCGGTCTTCTCCAGCTTTGCCACCACCGCATCAATCTGCTCCGTCGTACTGCCCTTGCCCAGCAGCGCGCCTATGTGCCGCAGCAAAGAATGGAGCTTGTGGGGGGCGTTGTCCCCCATTTTGACCAGGCCCTTCTGGATGCGGGAGAACTCTTTGGCATTGGCGGTCAATGCATGTGCTGCGGCTTCGAGTTTGGCGGGTGATTTGGCTGCTGGGAGTTTTGGTAACCCCTGTCATTGGCCACTATCACCAAGTGTGCGTCTGGATGTTTGGCCGCTACGTAACCCAGGTAGAACGAGAGGTGAAAATCCAGCGCATTGGGGCCAGCACCAGAACGCGGCACTTTTACAACCTGCTGGTGTTCCGGCGCGAATTGGAGAGCTTGGTCAAGCTGATGAGGTCCATGGAACAGCCAGACATCGGTGAAGCCTGGCGCGAGTTTCTCCAGCTCTATGAGCGTGGGTTGGACGTTCTCGAAGTCCACCAGCGCGTGCAGTTCTTTCATCGGGTTTATCCAATTGGCCCAGTTTGCGTGATTTTCGAAATCGTCAATTCGCCAAGAGTGCTCACGCCGTCAACCCACGCCAATCAGCAGCGCCTGCACATCCTCCAACAACGGCGCAAGGCCGTCTTCAATGGCGCTCCAGACGATGGCGGGCTCAATCACGTCGTAACCGTGAATCAGTACATTGCGAAACGCGATGATGCGGCGGTAGTCAGTTATGCGGGCGGCGGTGGCGGGGTCGTCTTTTTCCAGGCGGCGGATAGCTTCGCCGATGATTTCGAAGTTGCGCTCCACGGCCTGACGCAGCAGGCGGTCTTGTTTGAATCGGTCCAGCGCGATGCCGTGTGTGGCCGTCTTGACGAAGTCCGCCGCGTTGCGGATGTCTTCAAGCAGCTTGGGGGCGCGCGGATGCATAGACAGTTTGGCGTGACTGGTTCACTGCGGCAATGAAATACGGGTTGCTCAGCGCGCTTGTGGACACGAGGTCAATCTTGCGGCCAAACAACTGCTCAAGCGCTTCCTGCAGCCCGAAGTAACGGTGAAACAGGCTGCCCGCATCGTGCGGGATGAACTCCACCAATAAATCTATGTCGCTGTGCGCTGGGTCAAACGCGCCATTGGCAGCGGAGCCAAACACCTCCAGACTTTGCACGCCAAAGCGATTGCAGAGCGCGGCAACTTCGGGGCGGTGTTGTTCGATGAGGCTGATCATGTTGTTCCCTCGCGGGGATTATGCCGCCATGCGGACAATTCTAGGGAAGGTCTGCACAACCCCTGCTTCCGCGCGAGTTGAAGATTAAAAGTTCACCCAATGAAACAGCGAGCGCTCTTTCACCGATTTCCTGAGCATATTTGCTCTGGTTTCGAGCTTTTTCAGGCTCTTGGTAGGCGTTCGCCCGCGCGGCAGGCGCACTCATCCCCTGGTGCCTATCAATTGCCTGCGCGCCATCCACAAATTGGACAGTGCAAACAGTGTCATCAGTTGCGCCGTGTTTTTGGCAAGGCCCCGATAGCGCACCTTGGTGAAGCCGAACTGGCACTTGATGATCCGAAACGGGTGTTCTACCTTGGCCCGTACGCTGGCCTTCATCTGCTCCGCCTTGTCCAGCAAGCTGCCCCATGGGGAGTTCTTGTCCAGTGCCCTGCGCTTGCCAGGGCGCATGGCCACATGCCAGTCCACGCCAGTGGCTTCAGCCCGTTTGACAGCCCCTTGGTATCCGGCATCAGCAAACACCACAGACTCTTCTCCGTGCAGCAACCCATGACCCTGGGTCACATCGTTGACATTGGCCGCCGTGCCGATGACGGTGTGTACCAGGCCAGAATCCGCATCGACCCCAATGTGGGCCTTCATGCCGAAGTGCCACTGGTTGCCCTTCTTGGTCTGGTGCATCTCGGGGTCGCGCTCACCAGAGCTGTTCTTGGTGGAACTGGGCGCGGCAATCAAGGTGGCATCGACCACCGTTCCTGTTTTGAGCATCAAGCCCTTGGTGGCCAGGGTGGCGTTGATGGTAGCCAGCAGCTGGATGCTCAGGTTATTCTCTTCGAGCAGGTGGCGGAATCGCAGGATGGTGGTCTCGTCGGGCAGGCGCATGCTGCCAGGGTCAAGGCGAGCGAATTCGCAGTACAGCGAGATGTCGTGCAGGGCTTCTTCCATCGCCGGATCAGAGAGTCCAAACCACTGTTGCAGGAAGTGGATGCGCAGCATGGTCTCCACCGCAAACGAGGGACGGCCGCCTTTGGCGCTTGTTCCTTGGGACGCAAACGGCTGAATCAGTCCTACCAACTCCGTCCATGGAACCACCAGGTTCATTTCGTCAAGGAACACGCGTTTGCGTGTTCTCTTGGTGACAAGCTCAAATCCAGTGGTGGCAAGGCTGATTTGTTTCATCGACGTTTAACGCTTCTCAAGACTCAACGGTTGGCTGGGTTTTGCAGAGATTCCCTAGGCGAGGCGTTTGATAGGCTCGCAGGCCGGTGTTGTGTTGCAGCCGCAGAGCCTGCAGGATTTCAATGTTTTCAAAATAATTAACTTCCATGTTAATTATGGATGAAAAAATGCAAGATTTTCCAAAATATTGGTTTAAATCGGTAATCAAGTCAGGTATTTATTCGATAGTTTGCTACTTATTTAATAGCATCTGAAAATACCAGCCCAACGCCTCCAATCGGATAATCCACCGCATGCACCTCAACCGCCGAACCTGCGTCCGCGCCCTGCTCGCCAGCAGCCTGCCAGCCTGGCCTCTGCGCGCGTATTCGCAGGCGGCCGAAGAAGTAGAAGAGACCTGGGTTGACTCGGCGCGGCAGCGAGATGTGCAGGTCAAAACGCGCTGGCCAGATGCGGCGCGGTTTGGCGGCGAGCGGCCGGTGGTGATTTTTTCGCATGGCCTGGGCGGCACCGTGGAGGGCGGCGCGGTGTGGGGCGAGGCCTGGGCGGCGGCCGGGTTTGTCGTGCTGCACCTGCAACACCCGGGCAGCGATCTGGACGCCGTGCGCGCCGTGACCACCACTTTCACCGACCAACGCGCCTTGCAGCGTGTAGCCAACGCCGAGCAGTTCATCGCGCGCATCGGTGACGTGGTGTTTGCGCTGGACGTGATCACGCGGCGCCATGCCGTGCGTTCGGGGCGCTGGGCCACGGTGCGGCCTGGCGCCGTGGGCATGAGCGGGCATTCGTTTGGCGCGCAGACCACGCTGGCGATGGCGGGGCAGCGTTTCCTTGGGTTTGGTCGAACCGACGAGCCGCGCTTGGCGGCTTTCATCGCCTTCTCGCCGGCCGTGCCCTTGCAAATGCCGGCGCGCTGGTCTTTTGAACCGATCGATCGGCCGGTGTTGTCCATCACCGGCACGCTCGATGGCGACGTGGTGGGTGTCGGCAATACCGCAGAGCGGCGGCAACAGGTGTTTGCCGCCTTGCCCGGCGGGCGCAAGGCGCACCTCGTGCTCAAAGAAGCGGACCACATGACCTTCGCTGGGCAAACCGGCCGCGCGGCCGAGATCATCCCGCGAGAGGCCGTGACGCGTGAATTGCAAGCCGCCCACCACGCCCTGGTGGCGCGCGTCACCACCGACTGGTGGCTGGCCACACTCACCGACGACGCGCCGGCGCGTGATCGCCTGCGAATGCCCGCCAGCCTGCTCGCGGGCGACGTGTGGGAGCGCGGTTGACCCTGAAGCTGCAATGTCCGCCGGGCAATGCCACAATTGCAGCCATGCGTTTCAGCGTGAAATTATTAGTGGCAAATGCGATGGGCCTGATGGCCGGCGCAGCCGTTGGGCAAGGGGTGCCCGAGCAGGGTTTTCAAATCATCTCCACCGGCACGCTGGGCAATTGCCTGGCCTGCCACGCCCTGCCCGGCCAACGCGATGTGAGCAGCACCTTCGGCCCGCCCTTTGATCGCATCGGCGCGCGTTACGACGCGGCAACGCTGCGCCAATGGGTCACCGACGCGCGCAAGATCAAGCCTGATACGATGATGCCGCCCTTTGGCACCACGGAGGGAACCAACGCCTCGGTGCGGGCTCAATCCATCCTCAGCGAGGAGCAGATCGGGCACGTGGTGGCGGCGCTGTTGAGCTTGCGTTGAGGGGGTTTTGTCTGGCCTTGAGTTTTGGAATTGATGCAGCCATGTCTGGTTTGAAGTCTCTACCCATGAAGGGTTCACGGCATTTGGCGCAGCGGCGCGCCTGCCTGGCCCTGGCCGCGCTGCCGCTGCTGGCCGCGCCCTCGGTCGTGTTCGCGCAGGCCTTTATTGACCACGTGCGGCAACACCATCTTGAAGCCATGAAGCTCAGTGGCGACGGTGTGGTGCTGGATTTTCCGCGTCTGGCCGACACCGGCTCGGCCGTGCCGCTGGAAGTCAAAATCAACGCGCCGGCGGGTTTGAAAATCGAGCAGATCGAAATCTTCCTGCCCGAGAACCCGAACACCCGCGCGCTCAAGCTGCGCCTGCCCGAGCCGCAAGCCAGCTACAACGTCAGCACGCGCCTGCGCCTTGCAGGCACCCAGGAAGCCTGGGTGGTTGCCACGATGACCGACGGCAGCAAACGCGGCGCCAGCAAGCCGACCATCATTACGTCCAGTGCCTGTTTTGATGGAAGCTAGCATGTGGCCCCCACGCTCCGCCGCTTCGCGGGTCGCTGCCCCCCGAGGGGGCGCATTTTTGCTTGGGGCGGCCCGGCGCAAAAACTAACCATGGCCACACAAATTCCTTCCCGGTTGACGTTCGTCGGCGCCATCCGCCCCGGCAACACGGTGGAGGCGCGCTGGATCGTCGGCCACCCGATGGAAACCGGCTTTCGCGTGGACGACTCGGGCGTGCCGGTCAAACGCAACGTGATCACGCAGATCCGCGTCACGCTCAATGGCAAACTGATTCTGGACATGGAGCCCGGCACAGGCATTTCGAGCAACCCGTTTGTGGCGTTTCCGGTCATGGTGCCGGCCGAGGGTGGCACCGTTGCGGTTGACTGGCTTGACGACGCGGGCGCGCGCGGCAGCGTGCAGAGCATTCTTCTGCTGGAAAAATGAGAGCGGTCCGCGCTCTGCTGCCGGGCACCCTGCTTGGTCTTGTGGTTGCAGCGGCTGTCGCTCTGTCGATGTTGGCAGGCGTGCAAGCGCAATCCTGGCCAAACAACCCCAAACTCAGCGGCAACGCCTTCCTCTCGCCCGGCCTCTTGAAATTGCAGGCCGATGTGCAAGACAGCCCCGTGTCGTTGTGGCTCGACAAGGGCCAGCAACAATGGGCCGACGCCAATGGCGGCGCGAGTTGCCAGAGTTGCCACAACGCGCCCGACACCTTGCGCAAGGCCGTGCCCACATTTCCCAAACTTACCGGCAACGGCCAGAAACTCATCAACCTCGAAGACCAGATCGTGGCCTGCCGCCTGCGCGCCGGGCGACTGGGCGCCCGCCTGGACGATGACGATGTCTTGTCTTTGAGCGCGCTTCTGCACAACACGGCCCGGGGTCTGCCGATCGACGTGCAGCCGGTGCGCGAACAAATGCATGCGTGGTCGGCGCGGCTTGAATCGGGCACCGCCCTGTTTGCCAAACGCCTGGGCCGCATCAACCTCGCGTGTGTGCATTGCCATGAGCAGAACATCGGCAAACAGATGCGCGTCGACGTGATCAGCCCGGGCAACCCCACGGGGTTCCCGATCTACCGCATGAGCTGGCAAAAAATCGGCTCGATGGACCGGCGCCTGCGCGCGTGTTATTCCGGCGTGCAAGCGGTGATACCGCCGCCCGGTGCGTCCGAGCTGCGCGATCTGGAGCTGTACCTCAAGGTGCGCGCCAACGGCATGCCGCTGGAGGGGCCGTCGATCCGGCGGTAAAACGGTCAGGCGAACGTGTAACCGAGGTTCTTCAGCGGTAAATTTCGGGCCGGTTTCCCGGTCGCCGCCATCAGTGCGTTCAACACCGCCGGCGCTGCCACACAGATCGTGGGCTCGCCCACACCGCCCCAGAAGTCAAAAGTCGGCACGATCACCGTTTCAACCACCGGCATTTGCGCCAGCCGCAGGATTTGGTAGGTGTCGAAATTGGTTTCCTTGATGCGACCCTTTTCGATCGAGTTTTCGCCATAAAACAGCGCCGAGAGGCCGTAAGCCACGCCGCCCTCCACCTGCGCGGCGATCTGCTGCGGGTTCACCGCGTGGCCGCAGTTGGTGGCCAGCACCATGCGGTGTACCTTCACGGCGTTGTTCGGCCCGACCGACACCTCGGCCACCGCTGCTGAATAACTGCCGTAACCCATGAACTGCGCGATGCCGCGGAACACACCCGCCGGCAACGGTTTGCCCCAGCCCGCTTTGTCAGCCGCCGCATTCAACACCGCCAGGTGTTTCGGGTGGTTTTGCATCAAGGCGCGGCGGAATTCGAGCGAGTCTTTCCCGGTGACTTTGGCAGACTCACGGGCCACTACCTCCATGAAACACTCGAGGTACACCGCGTTCTGGTTGGTGTTCACCCCGCGCCAGGTGCCCACCGGCACATGCGTGTTGCGGATGGCGTATTCGGTCTGCAGGTTGGCAATGGTGTAGCCCATTTGCGCGTCGCCTGGCTGCACCCATAGGCCCTGCAACTGGCGCTCGTCTTTGCCGTCGCGGATGCCCTGCGGGTTGATCCAGGCATTGATCGACTGGCCGCTTGATCGCAGTTGCAGGCCGACAAGTTTTCCAGTGGCGTCCAGCCCCGCCGACATCTGGCACTGCGAGATCGGGCGGTAAAAATCATGCGCGATGTCTTCTTCGCGGCTCCACAGCAGTTTGACGGGCACGCCCGGAAACTCCTTGGCAATGGTGGCCGCCTGGCGCACGTAGTCCTGGTTGCCGCCGCGCCGGCCAAAACCGCCGCCCAGGTCCATCTTGTAGACCTCGCATTTCTCCAGCGGCAGGCCGGTGGCTGCCGCCAGCGCGGCGTGGGAGCCTTCGCCATTTTGCGTGGGCACCCAGACTTCGGCGCGCTCGGGCGTGTAACGCACCGTGGCGTTCATCGGCTCCATGCAGGCGTGCGCAAGAAACGGTGTGCTGTAGGTGGCTTCGATCTTTTTCGCGGCGCCGGCAATTGCCTGGACGGCGTCACCCTCTTTGCGGCCGGCGTAGTCGCCAGGGGCGCTCAAGCCTTCCTTCAAATGCGCGGCAATGGAGGCGCTGGACACATTGCCATTGGCACCCTCGTCCCACACGATGGGCAACACCGCCAGCGCGTTTTTGGCGCGCCACCAGTTGTCGGCCACCACCGCCACGGCTGTGGCGCCGACTTTCATCACGCCTTTGACGCCGCGCATGGTTTTCACCTTGCTGTCGTCAAAACTCACTACCTTGCCGCCGAACACCGGGCTGTCGATGATGGCCGCGCTCAACATGCCGGGCAGTTTCACGTCGGCGCCAAACACCTTGCTGCCATTGAGTTTGTCGGCCGTGTCAATGCGCGGCAGCGGCTGGCCGGCCACTTTCCAGCCGCGCGGGTCTTTGAGCTTGATGGCCTTGAAATCCGGCACGGCCAGCTTGGCCGCAGCAGGAGCGACTTTGCCGTAACTCGTTCGACGGTTGCTGGCGGCGTGGCTGATGATGCTCTTGCCCACGGTCAGCTCGGTCACCGGCACGTTCCACTCATTCGCCGCCGCCTGCAACAGCATCAGGCGCGCTGCGGCGCCACCCTGGCGCACGTAATCCTGCGAGCCGCGGATGCCACGGCTGCCGCCGGTGCCAAAGTCGCCCCAGGCGCGTTTGCGGGCATGGTTCTGCCCGGGGGTGGGGTATTCGGTAGAGACCTTGGCCCAGTCGCATTCGAGTTCTTCAGCGACGAGTTGCGCCAAACCCGTGCGTGTGCCCTGCCCCATCTCGGAGCGCGCCATGCGGATCACCGTGCTGTCGTCGGGTTTGATGACGACCCAGACGGTGACTTCGGCGTCTGCAGTCTGGGCCAGCACCTCACTGACGCCCAGGTTTAAACCCAGAGCGAAGCCGCCACCCGCTAACGCTGCGGAGCCAACCACGAATTGACGGCGTGAAATATGATTTGTGGAGGAGTTTTTCATGCTGCTCTCCTCAGGCCACAGTGGCGGTTTGTGGTGAAGAAGCAGGGCCATCGACCACCAGCACCCGCTCGGTCAAATTGGCAACCCGTGTGCCCGCCGCCATGTGGATCGCGGCGCGGATGCGCAGGTAAGTGCCGCAACGGCAGATGTTGCTCATCGCCTCGTCAATGTCCTTGTCGGTTGGTTTCGGCTTTTCCTTGAGCAAGGCCGCCGCCGCCATGATCTGGCCGGACTGGCAATAACCGCACTGCGGCACGTCCAGCGCGGCCCAGGCTTTCTGGATGGGGTGCGACACGTTGGCCGAGAGTCCTTCAATGGTGGTGATGTTTTTGTCAGCCACCGCCGAGCCGGGGATCGAACACGAACGCACCGGCTGGCCTTCCAGATACACCGTGCAGGCGCCACATTGCGCGATGCCGCAGCCAAACTTAGTGCCCGTGAGGCCGATTTCCTCGCGGATCACCCACAGAAGGGGCATCTCGTTTTCGACATTGACCTCATGAACTTTGCCATTGACCTTGAGTTTGTACACGGTGACTCCTTTGGCCGTGGGCCGTCGCGGGTTCTACAGTACCGGGTTGTAGCCGATTTTCCAGGTGGCGTCTCTAAAACGCCTTGCGCAGAAACAGTTTTCCATTCGCACCCATTAAAAACGCTTCGCCCATCGCCGGCTGTTCGCCGGTGAGCGCCCGCGCATTGACGCCATGGGACACCCAAACTTCGAATTTGCCCGCAGCAATCTTGGCAAGCGCCGCCTTGAGCGTTTCGATTTCATTGGGCTGCAACACGCGGTCGTTGAAGGTGGAGTTCAGAGCGTTCCAGACCTGGTGCTTGCCAAACGCCAGCGTGGCGGTGTCTTTGCAACGGCACCATGCGCTGGTTTTCACCGCCGACGGTTTGAGTTTCTGTTGCTTGAACCACAGACCCAGTGTTTTGGCCTGCTCAATGCCTTGCGCGCTCAGGTTGCGCTGCGTGTTGCATTGCTCCAGCGTGAATCCGGGCGGGTCGCCCACGCCAGGAGTAGTCGTGGCGTGGCGCAGAAACAGTACGACGCCGCCCTTTCGCAGCGCTTGGGCAAAGTCGTCCGCCGCAGTCTCGAAAGTCCAAACAGAAAGTGCCGCTGCGGCCAACTTCACCATGGCAGTACGACGGGTCGGCGCTGATTTTTTCATGGCGTTTGCCCACCGCGGGCCGGCTTAAGCCTCGAATTTTTCCGTATCGACTTCACTGGTCGCCTGCACGTTGTAACGCGCGCCGGCCACGGTTTTCTGGTTGATCAAGGCTTCGGCGCGTTGACTCAGGTCAGCGCCGAGTTTCACGTCCACAGCGGCCAGGTTCTCCTTCAGGTGTTCCACGCTGCGCGTGCCCGGAATCGGGATGATGTGGGGCGCTTTGTGCAGCAGCCAGGCCAGCGACAGTTGAGCGGGCGTGCAACCGGCCTCGTTCGCCAGGGTTTTCAATCCGGTGAGCAATTTCAGGTTGGCGGCGTAGTTGTCGCCCATGAAACGCGGCATGGTTTTGCGGATGTCGTTGGCGGCAATTTCGGCCTCAGCGGGCGGCGCGTCGGTGAGAAAACCGCGCGCCACCGGGCTGAAGGCAACGAAGCTCGCGCCGATTTCCCTGCACAACTCCAGCACGGCGATTTCGGGGTTGCGCGTCCACAATGAATACTCTGTCTGCACGGCAGATATCGGGTGCACGGCATGCGCCTTTTTGATCGTGGCGGCAGACACCTCAGACAGGCCAATGGCCCGCACATGGCCGCGCGCGACCAGGTCGGCCATGGCGCCCACGCTGTCTTCAATGGGCACTTTTTTGTCCCAACGGTGCAGGTAATACAGGTCGATCACGTCGGTTTGCAGGCGACGCAAGCTGTCTTCGCAGTTTTTGCGGACGGTCTCGGGGCGGCCGTCGATCACGCGCACCAGTTTGCCGTCGCCCGCCACATCAACGCCTGCCATGCCGCCTTTGCTGGCCAGAGTGAACTGGCTGCGTTTACCTTTGAGCACTTTGCCGAGCAGGGTTTCGTTGGCGCCCAGGCCGTACAGCGCCGCCGTGTCAAACAGCGTGACACCCGCATCCAGCGCCGCCTGCAACAGGCGTTCACCCTGCTCGGGCGAAGGTGGCGTGCCGTAGGCATGGCTCAGATTCATGCAGCCCAAACCGATGGCACTGACGGAAAATGGACCTATCGCGCGGTGTTTCATGGCTTTGGCAATCTCCTGATCTGGAAGACCGCAAGCATAACCAATCGACAGGAATCTTGAATCCATCCCGCCAATGGCCTCCAGGACAAGCGGGCTGAAAATTACAGCAGCCAGACCCTAAACTGCAACTATTCTGCAACTTTTTTTCCAACTACCCAAAGGCAACGTTCATGAAAACCCGGATCACAGAACTCTTCGGCATCCAGCACCCCGTCATCCAGGGCGGCATGCACTTTGTGGGCTTTTCCGAACTGGCAGCGGCCGTTTCCAATGCGGGCGGCCTGGGCATCATCACCGGGTTGACGCAACGCACGCCGGAATTGCTGGCCAACGAGATCCGCCGCTGCCGGGAGATGACCAACAAACCCTTTGGCGTGAACCTGACCTTCCTGCCGGTGCTCACCGCCCCGGACTACCCTGGCTACATCCGGGCCATCATCGATGGCGGCGTCAAGGTGGTAGAAACGGCCGGCAACAACCCGCAGAAATGGCTGCCGCTGCTGCACGAGGCCGGCATCAAGGTGATCCACAAATGCACCTCAGTGCGGCATTCGCTCAAGGCTGAATCAATTGGCTGCGACGCGGTGAGCGTGGACGGCTTTGAGTGTGGCGGCCACCCGGGTGAAGACGACGTGCCCAACTTCATCCTGCTGCCGCGCGCGGCGGAGGAATTGAAGATTCCGTTTGTAGCCTCGGGCGGCATGGCCGACGGCCGCTCGCTCGCGGCGGCCCTGTGCCTCGGGGCCGAAGGCATGAACATGGGCACACGTTTCATGGCAACCAAGGAAGCGCCGATCCACGACAACGTCAAGCAGGCCATCGTAGCGGCGTCGGAGCTGGACACGCGCCTGGTCATGCGGCCCCTGCGCAACACCGAGCGCGTGCTGCGCAACCGCGCGGTGGACACCTTGCTGGAGAAGGAGCGCGCCCTGGGCGCCGCGCTGAAGTTCGAGGACATCATCGGCCAGGTGGCCGGTGTCTACCCCAAGATCATGCTGGAAGGCGACATGGACGCCGGCGCGTGGTCCTGCGGCATGGTGGCCGGCCTGATCAAAGACGTGCCAACGGTGCAGGAGCTGATGGACCGGATCATGCGCGAGGCTGAAGGCATCATCCGCCAGCGCCTGGCCAACATGGTCAGCTAAGTTGCTGCTCCAGATTGTGTAGCACCTGGTAGCAGTTGAACACCTGGGCGACCGAGCTGTTGGGCTCGCGCCCTTCCCGTATCGCGGCAAAGAATTCGCGGTCTTGCAGCTCGATGCCGTTCATGCTGACAGCGACTTTGCTGACGTCGATTTTCTCGTCCTTGCCGTTGTACAGATCGTCATACCGCGCAAGATAAGTCGCCGTGTCGCCGATGTAGCGGAAGAAGGTGCCCAGCGGGCCATCGTTGTTGAAGCTCAAACTCAAGGTGCAGATCGCGCCGTTGGCGGCCTTGAGCTGGATGCTCATGTCCATCGCGATGCCCAGCGCGGGGTGAACCGGCCCCTGCACCGCGTTGGCCTTCACGATGGGGCTTCCTGCCTGGTAGGCAAACAGGTCCACGGTGTGCGCGGCGTGGTGCCACAGCAGGTGGTCCGTCCAGCTGCGGGCCTGGCCCAGCGCGTTCATATTGGTGCGCCGGAAGAAATAGGTTTGCACATCCATCTGCTGGATGTTGAACCTGCCCGCCTTGATCTCCTTGTTGACGTATTGGTGGCTGGGGTTGAAGCGGCGCGTGTGGCCGCACATCGCCACCAGTTTGCTGGACTTGGCGAGCGCCACCACGTCTTGCGCGCCCTTGAGCGTGTCTGCC
>JANNEZ010000533.1:0-3395 GCA_031379255.1 Rhodoferax sp.
CTCACGTTTCAGGTCCTCCGGCTCGCCGGTGTCCAGGCCGTCGGTGATGACCAGCACCAGCGTGCGCCGCCCGACCAGGCGCCGCGCATGCTGCTGGCGCAGGGTGGCCAGGGAGTCGCCCAGTTGGGTGCCACCGGCGAAATCGTCGATCAAGGCGCTGGCGTGGGCCAGCATCTCGTCGGTGTCTGCATATTTGAACGCGGGTGTGAGGTCCGTCAGGTGGGTGCCAAAGGCGAAAACGTCGCGTTGGAAGTTGCCGCTGATGTGGCGACGCGTGGCGGCGTGCAAAAACGCCAGCAAAAGCCGCGCGTAACGCTCCATCGAGCCCGATACATCCACCAGCACCAAAAGCGGCAGCGGTTGCCGGCGCCGCTGCAGGCGCGGCAGACGAACCAGCTCGCCGCCGGTTTGGGCGGCCTCGTGCATGACCCCCGGCCAATGCACGCGTGCGCCACTCACTGCGGGGCGCAGGCGGCGCGCGTCAAAATGCGGCAAAGGCAGCTTCACGTCACGCGCAAGCTGCTCCACCAGCCGGTACTCGGCGCCCGAGAGCGCGTTGAAATCGGCGTGTTTGAGGCGCTGCATGTCGCTCGCCGTCATGGCCGCGTCAAATTCAAGCTCTTTGTCTTCGGGTTTCGGTTTGGCTTCTTTGCCGTAAGCTTTTTGTGGCGCCAGGGCTTCGTTGACGCGGGGACGGCGCTTGTTGGGCTCAGCCTTGCCTTCGGCGCTGGGCAGGAGCTGGGCGAGCAGCTTGTTGGCCACGTCGGGGTTGCGGAAATAGGCGTCAAACAACTCGCGAAAGACCAGCCGGTCCTGCTCGCGGCTGACCATCACCGCTTCCATCGCGGCGCTCACGTCCTGTTTGTGGGCGAGGCCGACCGCTTGTGTGGCCTCTACGGCGAGCGCGATGCGCGATGCATCGACCCGCACTCCTGCTCTGCGCAGCGTTCTTCCAAAACCGGCGATGTTGTCAGCCAATTTTCCAGAACGCGCGTCCCCGAGCTGCATGTCGAATTCAGGCCGCCGCTTCGTCGGGCTTGAGCAGCGCCGTCGCCATGTCTGCCGTGAGCGCGGCCACATCTTCGCGTTGCTTGAACAAAATACCCGCCGTGTCGGCAATCACTTCCGGATCGATGGCCAGGGTATCGAGCGCCACCAGCGCTTTGGCCCATTCCACACTTTCGGCAATGCCGGGCGCGCGCTGGAAAGCGTTGGCAAAGGGCGCGCTCCTGAGGCGGCCGACAAACTCGGCTACCTGCGCTGTCAAGACCTGCGAAGCGCCAGGCACCTGCGCGCGGATGATCGCCAGCTCACGTTCGCGTTCCGGGTAATCGAGCCAGTGGTACAGACAGCGGCGTTTCACCGCGTCATTCAACTCGCGCGTGCGGTTGCTGGTGAGAATGGTCACAGGTGTGAACTCTGCCTTGACCGTGCCGATCTCCGGAATGCTCACCTGGTACTCGCCCAGGTATTCCAGCAGAAAAGCTTCGAAGGGTTCGTCGGCGCGGTCTACTTCGTCGATCAGCAACACCGCCCCCGGCGCCGGCGCTTGCAGGGCCTGCAGGAGCGGGCGGCGGATGAGGTAGCGGTCCTGGTAGACCTCCTGCTCCACATCGGCCACGGCCTTGTGTTGGCCGGACTGGTGGTCCCGGAGCTCAACCGCGCGCATGTGCAACAGCTGCGCCGCGTAATTCCACTCGTACAGCGCCTCGCGCTGCTCCAGGCCGTCATAACACTGCAGGCGGATCAGGGCGCGCTGCAAGGCGGCACTGAGTGCTTTGGCCAGCTCGGTTTTCCCGACGCCCGGTTCGCCTTCAAGCAACAAGGGGCGTTGCAATTTGAGCGCGAGAAACACCGCCGTGGCGAGGCGGCGATCGGCAAAATAACCACTCGCCTTGAGCGCGTCGATGAGGGAATCAACCGTTGAAAACGGCGGCGATAAATTCATGTATATTTTTAATCTAAAATAATAATTCGACCAATTGATTATCTAATTTAGTCATTTATTAGTAGCAAACAAATCATCAAATTCGTGACTTCGACGGCATTATTTTTACTTATTTAAAAATACAAAAATAAAAAGCCCCGTATCGTCGGACACGGGGCTTTGCCTTGGCCCTTGGCGCGTACGGGAATCGTATACCCGCAGTTCCCGTTGGCGCGCCCGTTTAGCCCAGCATCTTGGCAACTGCCCGCTGCGTCTGCACGCTGATCAGGTTGGCACGGTAGGCTGCCGAGGCGTGAATGTCGGCATTCAGGCTGGCTGCATCGATTTTCACCGCCGCCGCCGACGCCACCGTGAAGCTCGCGTTGAGCGCGTCTTCCAGGCCTTTGTGGCGCGTCACACCATTGCCGCCGCCGGTGATGGCCACACGCACGCCTTTGTCGGTCTGCGCCACAAACACGCCGATCAACGCGAAACGCGAGGCCGGTTGCACAAACTTCATGTAGCAGGCTTTTTTCGGCGCCGGGAAGCTGATGGACGTGATGAGCTCGCCGTCTTT
Organism: Rhodoferax sp.; assembly: GCA_031379255.1. Taxonomy (GTDB): domain Bacteria; phylum Pseudomonadota; class Gammaproteobacteria; order Burkholderiales; family Burkholderiaceae_C; genus JANYCG01. The sequence continues at coordinate 2,505 of JANNEZ010000533.1, forward strand.
GAGGGCCGTGGTGAACATGCCTTGAAAATAGTCGTCTGCCGCAATGGCGCGCTGGTTGGTGGTAACAGTGGCGCCCAGAGCCAGCACGGCACTGGGGTAACAGGCTGCGGGGTCGTTGTTGGCGACCGAGCCGCCCAGCGTGCCCATGGCGCGCACCTGGCGGTCGCCAATGTGGGCAGCCAGGTCGGCCAATGCCGGAATGGCGGCTTTGACATCGGCGCTGTTGGCCACGTCGATGTGGCGCGTCATCGCGCCGATGACGAGGTTGTTGCCATCGCGCTTGATGCCGGCCAAATCCTTGATCTGCGAGAGGTCAGCGAGTTTGCCGGGGTCCGAGAGACGCAGTTTCATGGAGGCCAGCAGGGTTTGCCCGCCAGCCAGCACTTTGCTGCCCGCTGAAGCGAGTTTGGCAGCGTCGGCAACGGAGGCGGGACGGTCCAGGGTGAATGAGTACATGTTTATCTCTCCTAACAATTTATGACGAAATGACTTTCGCTTCGCTCAATGATCTCGCTTCGCTTCGATGATGGGCAGGCCTCATCATTTTGTCATTGAAGCGTAGCGAAGTCATCTGCGAAGCACGTCATGGAAGTTGTTCAGCGCGCCGCCTGAATGGCTTCCCACACACGGGAGGGCGACGCGGGCATGTCGAATTCTTTCACACCGACGTCTCTGAGCGCATCGAGCACGGCGTTGATGACGGCCGGGGGTGAACCAATGGCGCCGGCTTCGCCGCAGCCCTTGGTGCCGAGCGGGTTGTGGGTGCAGGGGGTGCAGATGGTGTCGATCTTGAAATTCGGAAAGTCGTCAGCCCGCGGCATGGCATAGTCCATGAAGGAGCCGGTGAGCAACTGGCCGGTTTCGGTGTCGTAGACACAGTTTTCCAGGAGC
>JANNEZ010000541.1:0-7150 GCA_031379255.1 Rhodoferax sp.
GTTCGCGCCGCGCGTCGATGCCGACGGCAATGAACTCGGCGGCGTGCCGGTGGTGCTGCGCGATGCGCCGCTGGGCACCTACCTCGGCTGGAACATCACCGCAGGTGGCGCACGGCCGTTTCACCAAGACCAGATCTGCAATTACGTCGGCGGCATGATCCCCTTCCCCAAAGACGCCAATGAACGCAGAGCCAACAATGACCCGCGCCTGTCATTGCAAGAGCGCTACAACGACCATGCAGGTTATATCGATGCCGTCACTCGGGCTGCGGCCCGGGCTGTGCAAGAGCAGTTCCTGCTGCCCGAAGACGCTACCGCTCTCATCAGCCAAGCGCGTGCCAGTTCAGTGCTGAAATAGTTGTTGATTGCGCCCACCCCGCCAAACCCATCCGGAGAAACCCATGAATCTCATCGACAAATTTGTGCAGGCAGCCAGTGTCAGCGCGGCCCTGCTGGTGGCGATTGCCGCCACAGCGCAGACCTTCCCGCCACCCAAGGAAGGCGTCTACATCGTCAAGGACTTCAAGTTCCACACCGGCGAGGTCATGCCCGAGCTGCGCATGAACTACACCACGGTGGGCGATCCCAAGGGTGAACCTGTGCTGGTCATGCATGGCACCACGGGCTCTGGCACCGGCATGCTGAATCCAGCCTATGGCGGCCAGCTATTTGGCGCTGGCCAGCCCTTGGATGCCGCCAAATACTTCATCATCCTGCCCGATTCGATTGGCACCGGAAAATCGAGCAAACCGTCGGATGGCCTGAAAGCCGCCTTCCCGCGCTACAACTACAACGACACGGTGGATGCCCAGTACCGGCTCATCACCGAACACCTGGGCATCAAGAAACTGCGCCTGGTCACCGGCAACTCGATGGGCGGCATGCAGACCTGGATCTGGGGCACGCGGTACCCCGACATGATGGACGCCATCATGCCCATGGCCTCGCAGCCCACGGCCATGTCCAGCCGCAACTGGATGATGCGCCGCCTGATCGTCGATTCGATCCGCAATGACCCGGAGTGGATGGGCGGCAACTACACCAAGCAACCGCGCAGCGTGGCCTTCGCTTCGGTGTTTTACGGCGTTGGCACCAACGGCGGCAACCAGGCTCTGGCCAAAGCCGCGCCAACCTCTGCCGCCGCCAACCGCTTGCTGGACGCGCGCCTGAGCGCCCCGTACACCGGAGACGCCAACAACCACCTTTACCAGTGGGACAGTTCGCGCGACTATGACCCTTCACCCGACATTGAAAAGATCAAGGCGGCCGTGCTGGTGGTGAACTCCGCCGACGATGAGCGCAACCCGCCCGAGACGGGTTTGATGGACGCGGCGCTCAAGCGCATTGCAGGGGCCAAATACCACCTGATTCCGGGCAGTCCGGATACGGCGGGGCATGGCACCACGGGGCAGGCCAAGTTCTATGGCAGACAACTTGCGGAGTTTTTGGCTGGGGTGCCTAAGCGGTGATTTTGGGGTGTGCCGCTGCGCCAGGTGGCTAAATTGCGGCGATGCGCTCAGCTACATTTCTGTAGTCTCGGCCTATCTAAAATTCCGCAATGCGGTAAAAATATCTACACTGAACAGATAGGCCGGCTCGAATGTGGCGGCGGGCTTTTAGCTGTTTTTATTGGAGCAGGGTACTCAAATGTGAAAAGGGAAAACGATTATTTTTTTGGGTGATACTGCCGCGTTGGCACGCAAGAATTCACATCGAGGAACCGTATGCCCATTACACACAAAGCGCTTCTCTTTTCGCTCCTTGCGCTTGCATCATGCACAACGACGCCTACTGCATCGGGCCTGTACTTGCAGGTCAGGCACCCACTGAACGGCGTACCTGTGCTGCAGATAACTCTGCCCACGGAGGAAGGGTGCGGCTTCTTGCTAAGGTCAATGTTGAAAAATGAAAAAACCAAAGACGCTGGGAGCCTCTCCCGATGCGTTGACTCCTCCATATCGCAAGAGCTGCCTACTAAGGCAATACTCTTCGATAAGACGTACCGCTACTCCCTCTACGTCGAAACGGTGGCTCCAACCGTTTGCGAACAGATGGTCCGCGACATTTTGAAAGGCTCTCCTCCTGATTCTGTTGCGGTCAACGTGCCCTGTTCCTTGAAGTAACGATACGTGCAAACCCTTTGAGGAGACTTCTGCAATAGTCACCGGATTGGTCTTGGTTTTTGGATTTTTGGTTTCTCCTGATAGGCGGCATTTCTGCATTTGTGTGAACTTGAAACCATTCAAACGAGAGACTGACCGCGCATCTACAGACGAGCCTGTTGCGCTGTTGATGGCGATAATTCATTCCATTAAATTTCTGCAAATACGAATAAATTTCTGGCATTTGCAGAAATTTATGAATTTGACATATGATGCGCCATGGTTAAACGCAACATCTCCGCGCTGCTGGCCCAACTGGCCAGCCAGTACCCGGTTGTCACGCTGACGGGGCCTCGGCAAAGCGGCAAAACCACGCTTGCCAAAGCGCTTTTTCCGGGCAAGCCTTATGTCACGCTGGAAGATCCCGACGTGCGGCGCTACGCCACTGAAGACCCGCGTGGGTTTTTGAGCGGGTACGCAAAAGGAGCCCTGTTTGACGAAATTCAGCGGGTGCCCGAACTGCCCTCTTACCTGCAAGGCCTGGTGGATGCCAACCCTGAACCGGGCCTCTTCATCCTCACGGGCAGCCAGCAGTTTGAACTGATGACACAGGTCACCCAGTCGCTGGCCGGGCGAACGGGCATTGCCCGCTTGCTGCCGCTGACCCTGGCCGAAGTACAGCGCTTTAATGGTCGCAATATCAGCAGCGATAGCGGCAGCACCCGCGTGCCTAGTCTCTCCGCCACTCTGCTCAAAGGCTTTTACCCGCGCATCCACGACAAGGGCCTGAACCCCAGCCAGATGTTGGCGGACTACTTCGCCACGTATGTCGAGCGGGATTTGCGGCAACTGACTGCCGTTCATGATTTGAAACGTTTTGAGCGCTTTGTCCGCCTGTGCGCCGGGCGCACCGGGCAATTGTTGAACCTCAACGCGCTGGGCAACGATGCCGGCGTTTCTTACGCCACCGCCAGAGCCTGGATCGACCTGCTGCAAACCAGCTACATCGTCCATCTGCTGCCACCGTGGTTTACCAACACGGGCAAGCGCCTGGTCAAATCGCCCAAACTGTATTTTTATGATGTTGGGCTGGCGTGCTGGCTGCTGGGTTTGCGAGAGCCAGACCAGGTATCACGCGATCCGTTGTGGGGCAGCCTGTTTGAGAATTTCATCATCATGGAAGCCCTCAAAGACCGCCTCAATGCGGGGGAAAGCGCCGAAATGTACTTCTACCGCGACTCAGACGGCAACGAGGTCGATTTGTTATTGCCCACGGGCGGCAAATTGCACGCCCTTGAAATCAAAGCGGGCGCCACCGTCAACTCTGACTACTTCAAAGGGCTGAAAACCTTTGCGGCCCATCACCCCCTGGTTATTGCGGGCGGCGGCGTTGTTTATGGCGGCATCCAAGGCCAAACCCGAAGTGATTGGCCGGTGCACTCCTGGTTGGCCTTGCGTTTCAAACCGCAGACTTGCGCCGCGCCTTCCAGGCGCCCCACAATACCACCAGCCCCGGCAGCAAAATCATCGCCCAGATGATTTTGTCCAGGTGCAATTTGACAAACGGAATGTTGCCAAAGAAGTAACCAACAGTGATGATGCCGCCCACCCACAAAGCGCCGCCGGTCACGTCATAAAACGTGAACTTGCTGCGGGTCATCTGGGCCACACCCGCGACAAACGGCGCAAAGGTGCGCAGGAAAGGCATGTAACGCGCCGCCACGATGGTGATACCGCCATATTTTTCGTAAAACGCATGCGCCTGATTGAAGGCCGCTTTGTTGAAATACCGCGAGTTTTCCCACTGGAAGACGCGCGGACCAAAATAACGGCCAATCGCGTAGTTGCTCTGGTTGCCCAAAATGGCCGCCGCCAACAGCAGGCCTACCGACACGGGGTAACTCATCAAGCCCACGCCGCACATAGCCCCGACGACAAACAGCAGTGAGTCCCCGGGCAGAAACGGCATCACCACAACGCCGGTTTCGACAAAAATGATCAGAAACAGAAGCGCATACACCCACAACCCATAGTTGGTGACGAAGGCCTCCAGGTATTTGTCTACATGGAGAATGAAATCAATGGCGAAGGCAACAAGTTCCATGCGGCCGAATTATCCACGCAGCCTAAAATCCAGCCGTGAACGCCAGGCTTTCCCCCACCCCGCTTTCGGCCGCCCGCCGCCCCATCCGCGAACTGCCCGACGAGTTGATCAGCCAGATCGCCGCCGGCGAGGTCGTGGAGCGGCCCGCCTCCGTCGTGCGTGAACTCGTTGACAACGCATTGGACGCCGGCTCGACCCAAGTCACCGTGCGCCTGCTGGCTGGTGGCGTGCGGCTGATTGCGGTGGAGGACGACGGCACGGGCATCTTGCACGAGGAGCTGGCCCTTACCTTCAAACGCCATGCCACCAGCAAGATCGCCAGCCTGAGCGACCTGGAGTCGGTCGGGACCATGGGATTTCGCGGCGAGGCGCTGGCGGCCGTCAATTCAATCGCTGATTGCGCCATAACCACCCGGCCCAATGGGCAACCCGATGCCTGGACGCTGGACGGCCGCTCCGGCGAGTTGAGCCGCGCTGCACGAAGTCCAGGCACCACGGTGGAAGTTAGAGAACTGTTTTACAGCACGCCCGCCCGCCGCAAGTTTTTGAAAACCGACGCCACCGAGCTTTCGCATTGCGTGGAAGCCGTTCGCCGCCACGCGCTGGCGCGGCCCGACGTGGGTTTTGCCATCTGGCACGAGGGCAAACTCGTCGAGCAGTGGCGCGCCGCAACCGGGCCGCTCGAAGCGGCGATAGACCAGCGCCTGCGCGACGTGTTGGGCGACGATTTTGTCGACCGTTCGGTGCGGGTGGACCACACCAGCGCGCCGCAGTTTGGCCTGCCCGTGCGCGTGTGGGGCCGTGCCGGCATTCCCGACGCCGCCCGCGCGCGCGCCGACCAGCAATTTGCCTATGTGAACGGCCGTTTCGTGCGCGACAAGGTGCTCACGCACGGCGCGCGCAGCGCCTATGAAGACGTGTTGCATGGCCACCGCCAGCCGGTGTATGCGCTGTACGTGCAGATTGACCCGACCCGGGTGGACGTAAACGTGCACCCGACCAAAATCGAGGTGCGCTTTCGCGACAGCCGCGAGGTGCACCAGGCGCTGCGCCATGCGGTGGAAGACGCGCTGGCCAAACCGCGCGCCGGGGTCGCGGCATTGCCTGAGCCGCACACGACTGCGGGCGGGCCGCACAACCCATCGGGCGCTGCGTCCTGGCCTCAATCCGCTTTGTATTTCGCGGCAAACAGGCCTGCGGAGTTGGGCCACAGGGTTGAAGATATCGGCGCACTTTGGCAGTCTTCGCCGCTCAAATCGGCTGCTGTCTCAGACACAGGAATTTCAGGATTTTCCAATGCGACCGCCGCGCAAAGTGACGCCACCCCCTGGCCATTGGGCAAAGCGCTGGCGCAACTTCAGGGCATCTACATCCTGGCCGAAAACGCCCAAGGCCTGATCATCGTGGACATGCACGCGGCGCACGAGCGCATCGTCTACGAGCGGCTCAAAACCCAGCTTGAGGCGGCCAATACAAGCGGCACGGCTGGCGCCATCGGCATTGCCAGCCAGCCGCTGCTGATCCCCGCCGCCTTCGCCGCCACAGCGCTTGAAGTGGCCACCGCTGAAGCGCACCCCGACACGCTGGCGCGGCTGGGGCTGGAGATCAGCGCGTTTTCACCCAAAACACTTGCCGTGCGTGCCGTGCCCGCCACACTCGCGCAGGGCGATGCCACCGAGTTGGCCCGAAGCGTGTTGGCCGAGTTGGCGCAACATGCGGCCAGCAACGTCATCGAACGCGCGCAAAACGAGTTGCTCTCCACCATGGCCTGCCACGGCGCCGTCCGCGCCAACCGCAAGCTGACCGTGGAAGAAATGAACGCGCTCCTGCGCCAGATGGAAGCCACTGAACGCTCTGATCAATGCAACCACGGGCGGCCCACCTGGCGCCAAGTGAGCATCAAGGAGCTGGACGCGCTGTTTTTGCGCGGGCGGTAATTCCATATCCACCTAATAATTAACATGGGTGTTAATATTTTGGCGTTTTGGCGTTTTTTTTGCTAAAAATCAGGCTTTTTCGACATCTAAGTCACGTAAAACATCAATAGTTTGCTACCATTTAGATAGCAAATTAGGGCGAACTATCACAAGGGGCAAATCCATCAATGCGCCTTGTCCCAGTTGGGTCCAACGCCCACTTCGGCCAGCAGCGGCACCTTGAGTTCGGCGACGCTGGCCATGAGGCGCGGTATTTCCGATGTCACCCAATCGACCTCGTTCATTGGCACTTCAAACACCAGTTCGTCATGCACCTGCATGATCATTTTGGTGGCGCGCTGTTCGGCGTCCAGCACGTTCTGCACCTTCACCATGGCGAGTTTGACCAGATCGGCTGCGGTGCCCTGCATCGGCGCGTTGATGGCCTGGCGCTCGGCCCCAGCGCGGCGCGGGCCATTGGGTGAATTGATCTCGGCCAGGTACAGCCTGCGCCCCATCACGGTCTCCACGTACCCTTTGCTTTTCGCCGACAACCGGGTCTCGTCCATGTACCGCTTCACTCCGGGGTAACGCTGAAAGTAGCGCTCCACGAAGTTTTTCGCGGCGGTGTTGTCGATGCCCAGCGAACGCGCCAGGCCAAAGGCGCTCATGCCGTAGATCAGGCCGAAGTTGATGGTTTTGGCGTATCGGCGCTGCTCGCTTGACACCGCGTCCACCGCCACGCCAAACACTTCCGACGCGGTGGCGCGGTGCACGTCCAGCCCCGCGTTGAAGGCGTTCAACAGCGATTCGTCGCCACTGATGTGCGCCATGATGCGCAGCTCGATCTGGCTGTAGTCGGCGCTGGCGATCACACAGCCTGGCGCGGCCACAAAGGCTTCGCGCACACGCCGGCCCTCTGCGGTGCGGATGGGGATGTTCTGCAGGTTCGGGTCGTTGCTCGAAAGGCGCCCGGTGACGGCCACCGCCTGCGCGTAGTGTGTGTGCACGCGGCCGGTGCGCGGCAG
>JANNEZ010000542.1:0-2406 GCA_031379255.1 Rhodoferax sp.
GCCAGGGAAATAGAACACGCGTGGCGCGAAACGGGGTGTTATGGCTTCAACCTGAGCCCCACAACCAACCCCGACAGCGTGGAAGACTTTGTTGACCACGTGGTTCCGATCCTGCAAAAGCGCGGCGTCTACCGCACCGAATACGAAGGCGAAACCTTCCGCCAGAACCTGATGGCGTGATGAACACACTCACCAAACAAGCGTCTCCCGCCATCGATTCGGCCGAGTTGCGCCGTTGCCTGGGCTCCTTCGTCACAGGTGTCACCGTCATCACCGTACTGGACGATGCAGGCAATCCAATCGGCATGACCGCCAACTCGTTCAACTCGGTCTCGCTCGATCCGCCGCTGATTGTGTGGAGCCTGCGCACCAATGCGCGAACCTTTCCGGTCTACAGCAAAGCCAAACGTTTCGTTGTCAACATTCTGTCGGAAGAGCAGGTGGAGGTCTCCAACCGCTTTGCCAAATCCGGGCCAGACCGTTTTGACGGGGTCGCCATCACCCCTGGCATTGACGGCTTGCCGCTGATTGATGGGTGTTCGGCCTACCTCGAATGCCACACGGAAGCGACCTACCCGGGTGGCGACCATCTGTTGTTCCTCGGTCGGGTGGAGCGCATCGTGGGCAGCGCGCGCAAACCGCTGGCGTTTGGCGCCGGCAAATATATGGTGGTGCACCCTTACGACAACGGCGCTGACACGGGCGAGGGCTCCGGCAACGTGGCCACACTTAATGCCGTGCACCTTGCCCGCCCGATCCTCGAAGACCTGAACCGCGAGACTGACCAAACCGTTGGGCTCGGCGTCTGGGGCAATCTGGGCCCAACGCTGATCTGGTGGATCGAGGCGCGCAAGGCCCTGCATGTGCGTCTGCGCTGCGGCATGGTGTTGCCGCTGCTGGGTTCATCGACTGGCAAGGTGTTTGCCGCGTTTTCAGAGCCGCAACTCACTGCACGTTATCTGGATGCCGAGATTGCAGCCGTACAGCACTTGCCCGATTCGCCATTTCGCACACGCGAGGCGGTAGACGCGCATCTCGCCGTGGTGCGCGAGCAGCGCCTGGCCTCGATCTATGACGCCATCATTCTGGACGTGAACGAGCTGGGCGTGAACGCCGTGAGCGCGCCGGTGTTTGATGCGGCCGGCGCCATCGTGCTGGCGTTGACGATGATGGGCGAGGCTTCATTCAATGAACATGACCCGGCGGTGACCAAGCTGCGCGACGCGGCGCAGCGGCTCTCCCTCCGGTTGGGGCACCGGTCATGAGCGTCGTGCTGCCAAAACCGAACGCCTGGAACCGCTGGGGTCCAGAGGATGAGAAAGGTGCGCTCAATTTCATCGGCCCGGAAGAAGTCAAACGCGCCAGCAGCCTTGTGCGCTCGGGCGAAGTGCTGCGCCTGGCACAGTTGCTCTCTATCAAAACACCGGTGCCCGCGCACCGCTGCGGCCTGCAACATTTCATGGGCCGCGATGGCGGCGACTACGCGGTGGCGGGCAGCCGGCGCCCGGGGGGCTTCCAGTTTGCCGAGGACACGGTGGTGATGCCGCTGCACATCGGCACCCACATGGACGCCTTGTGCCATGCCTGGTACGACGACAAACTTTACAACGGCTACCTCGGCGACAGCATCCGCAGCACCACCGGCGCAGCGCGCTTAGGGATAGAAAAAATGCCGCCCATCTTCACCCGTGGCGTGTTGCTGGACTTCGTGAAACTCAAAGGCCGCGTACTGGAGGCCGGTGAATCCATCGGCCGCGCCGACATGGACGCCGCTGCATTGGCCGCTGGCGTAACAGTTGGCCGTGGTGACGCGGTGCTGCTGCGCACCGGCTGGCTGGAGGCGCAAAAAGGCGTGAAACACCCGGACTTCAACGTCGAGCCCGGCATCAATGTCGAAGCCGCCGCCTGGCTGGTCGAGCGTGACGTGGCCATGGTGGGTGCCGACAACTACGCGGTCGAGGCCATGCCCTTCCCTGAAGGCAAGGTGTTTCCGGTGCACCAGATGTTGATCCGCGACTTTGGCATGCCCCTGCTCGAAGGCCTGATGCTGGACCCGCTGGTGGCCGCTGGCCGCCATGAATTCCTCTTTGTTGCCAGTGCCTTGCCCATTGTGGGCGCCACCGGCAGCCCCCTTTCCCCGGTCGCCGTATTATGAAAAAACGCCCTCTCGACGGCGTTCGTGTCCTGGAAATTGCCTCCATGATTTTTGGCCCGGTGGCCGGGCAGTACCTGGGTGACATGGGCGCCGAGGTGATCAAGCTGGAACCCCCGGAAGGCGACCTCACGCGCTCGATTGGCCCGCGCAAGTCGCCCAAAATGGGCGCCTTCTTTCTCACCAGCAACCGCAGCAAACGCAGCATTGTGGTGGACCTCAAACGCCCGCAAGGCATCGCGATTTTGCAAAAA
>JANNEZ010000016.1:0-1769 GCA_031379255.1 Rhodoferax sp.
CCAGCCGCTGGCGAAAAAGGACGCCCGCACGCTGCTCAACAAAATCGCCGAGGGCACCTGGATTTGCGGCGACCCCGGCATGCAGTACGATGGCTCGATTCAAAAGTGGCACACCTGCAAGGGCACGGAACCGATCCACTCCACCAATCCCTGTTCGGAATACGTCTTCCTGAACAACACCGCCTGTAATCTGGCATCGCTCAACCTGATGAAGTTCAAACGCGAGGACAGCGTGTTCGACATCGAACGCTTCAAGGCCGCCGTTCGCATCTTCATCACCGCGCAGGAAATCATCGTCGATAACGCCAGCTATCCGACCAAGGAAATCGCGGAGAACTCCCACATCTTCCGGACGCTGGGCCTCGGCTACGCCAACCTCGGATCGCTCATCATGAGCTATGGATTGTCGTACGATTCCGACGACGGTCGGGCGCTGGCGGGCGCCATCACGGCCGTGATGACCGGTCACGCATACGAGCAATCTGCCGAAATCGCCGGCGTCATGGGCGCTTTCGATGGCTACCACGACGCCCGCTGCGCGCATGTGCCGAAACCACTGGCGAAAGACAATGTCGAGTCCACCCTCGGTGTCATTCAACTGCACCGCGACGCGGTGGAGGACATTCAGCCGAGCAAGGAATTCAATTACCTCAAGGACGAAGCTCGCGCCTGCTGGAATCGCGCCTTGGAGCGCGGCCGGCAGACGGGTTATCGCAACGCGCAGGTCACCGTGCTGGCGCCCACGGGCACCATCGCGTTTCTCATGGATTGCGATACCACGGGCGTCGAACCCGACATTGCGCTGGTGAAATATAAACTCCTCGCCGGCGGCGGCATGTTGAAAATCGTCAACCGCACGGTGCCCGAGGCGCTTCAACGACTTGGTTACAGCGAGAGTGAAGTCAAAAACATCATCGCCCACATCGCGTCGTTTGACACCATTGAAGATGTTGAGGACAAGGGCCAGATGATTCGGAGCGGGCTGAAACCCGAGCATATCGAAGTGTTCGATTGCGCGTTCAAAGCTTTTCAGGGCAAGCGCAGCATTCCTTACATGGCCCATCTGGAAATGATGGCGGCCACCCAACCGTTTATCAGCGGCGCGATCTCCAAGACGGTCAACCTGCCCAACGAATGCACGGTGGCCGACATCGCCGATGCCTACCTCCAGGCCTGGAAGATGGGCCTCAAATGCGTCGCCATTTATCGCGATGGCTCGAAACGTTCGCAACCGCTTAACACAAAAAGAACCAATGAAGGCGGTGACAAAGCCGACAGCGCCAGCGTCCCGGCCTCGCTGGAAAAGCGGATCGCCGAACTTGAAGCTGAAACCGCCAAGCTGCGCGCGCTGGCCGGGCAGCCCCTGCGTCGTCGTTTGATGGATACCCGCACGGCGCTCACGCACAAATTCGACGTCGCCGGGCACGAAGGCTATCTCACCGTCGGCTTGTTCGACGACGGCCAGCCCGGAGAGTTGTTCATCACGATGGCCAAGGAAGGTTCCACGATTGGCGGGTTGATGGACAGCCTTGGCACGTTGACCAGTCTTGCGCTGCAATACGGCGTGCCGTTGGAAGCGTTGGTCAAGAAATTCGCGCACCAACGTTTCGAGCCGTCCGGCTTCACGAAGAATCCGGAGATTCGCAACGCTTCGTCCATCATCGACTATGTTTTCCGTTGGATGGCGTTGCAGTTCATTCCCGGCTATCGCGACGCCAGCAATGCGACCCGCAGCCAGCCGGAACTGGCCATTCCCGGTTTGCAGGAGG
>JANNEZ010000022.1:0-3944 GCA_031379255.1 Rhodoferax sp.
GTGGCTGCGCCCGGCAAACCGGGCAAGCCACATACAAGGCCGGATATAAGGACGCAGCCCGATCAGCCCAGCATCCACCGAGTCAATACCGCTTGTCTTCCGGGAGGCATTCATATAGGCTTTGGGGTGGAAGGCGCGCCCAGCCGAGCGTGGTGCACCACGAAAAATACCCAAGCGACAGCTTGACGCATTTTTGGTTCACGTGTGCATCCATCCCCAAAACCGCATGCACATTGCGCTGTCGCCGCGCCGGGCGGGTGGCTACATGGCTGCGAAGCCCGCGTGCCCGATCACCCTGCTGCGGGATGTTCAAGACTCCGCAATGCGGTAAAAGTGGTCAGGTTGAGCAAATCAGCCATCACTGATGGGCTGCCGGGTTTGTCGCTATTTCTAATGGAGCAGAGTATTTAAATGGCACGAGGGGAATCATTGATTTTTATAGGTGAAGTTGCCAGTTATACGCGCAACGTGTTGCGGTATATATCACCTAGGCCTCACATAACGACCCCCTGTGGTACGTTACATGCTAGTATGAAACCCCCTCGAGATTCGACGGTACACCGCGCTCAGGCGCGGACACTCTGGAGAACCCGTATGCCCTCCAAATTCAAACAGGCCGCGCGCGGTATCGCCGCTGCTGTGATCGCACTGCTGCCCGTCCTGGCGGCGGCGCAAGACCCACTGACCACGCGCTGCGAGTCGGCGCCGATCGCTGCGCTGGCTACCGTCTTCGGCGAGACCGGGCGCATGCCACCCGACCTGGTCCGCTTTCTTGCCAACGCGGCGCTCCAGAAAATGGAGCCCTACAAGGCATTCGACAATGTGTACTACGTCGGCATCTGCTGGGTTTCGGCCTGGCTGATCGCATCGCCGCGCGGACATGTGTTGATCGACTCTCTCTACGACCCCTACCCGAGCCAATTGCTCGACAACATCCGCCGCCTCGGCCACGACCCGAAGGACATCAAGCTCGTCGTGATGACGCATGGTCACCGTGATCATGCTGGCGGTGCTGCCCGATTGAAGCAGTTGCTCGAGCCTGGCACGCGCTTCGCGATGTCGGCTGAAGGCTGGCGCGAAGCCGCCGAGGCGGCCACGCAGTCTACTGGTAGCCCAAACGCCTGGACGATGATCGAACGCGATCTCGTGCTCACCGACGGGCAGACCGTGAGCGGCGGCGATGCCGCGGTGCAGGCTTTCGAGACGCCGGGCCACACCATGGGGACGATCTCGTTTGCGTTCGACGCCCGCGACGGCGCACGAACGTTCCGCGCCTTCACGATCGGCGGGCTGGGCCTGAACGCGATTCGCGGCCCCGAGCAGGTGGAAGCCTTCATTGCCAGTGTCAAGCGCATCCGCGTGCTTACCGAGGACAAAGTGCGTCCGATCGATCTTCACCTGACGACGCACCCCTTCACAACCGGGTTGACCGAAGCCAAAGAGCTGCTAAAAGCGCGCCAACCTGGCCAACCGCATCCGCTGGTAGACCTTCCGGGCTTTCGCCAGCAACTCGATGCGCTGCAGGATGGTGCCGAGAAGCGCCTCATCATTGAGCGGCAGAAGAAGCCAGGCTGACATCGATCTTGACGCTTCGTCGCTCCGCCGCCGGCGATGCCTAACCCCTTACAGGGACTTCCCAAATAGTCAGGCACCGGCTTTTTGGCGCTGGGGTTGATACCGCAGCGAAGTATCCCGCCCTAAGACGAGCAGCTGATCTCAATCCCGGAAGCCCAATCCGGCGGAAACCCAGCCCAGGCTTCAAACGCCGGGTGCTCGTCAAACGGGCGCTCCAGCACCGCGAGCAAGTCGCGCACCATGGAGAAATCTTTCGCTTTCGCCTTCTGGATGGCTTCTTCACCCAGGTGGTTGCGCAGTACGTATTTGGGGTTCGATTTGAGCATCAAACTACCCGCCATCTCTCGTGGAACAGACTTCAGGCGCTCTGAATAGGAAAGCATCCAGGCGTCGAAGGCTTCGCGGTCAAGGAACAAATCCCGCACCGGGGCCAGCGTGTCTCCAGCGATGTGATGGCTCAGGCGGCGCCAGAAGATGGTGAAGTCCACGCGGTCTTTGGCCAGCAGCTTGAGGATGTTTTCAATCAACGAGCGGTCACGTGCCGGGTCGCCGTCTTGCTCCTCGGGCAGGCCCAGCTTGGCGCGCATGCGGCCTTCAAACTCGGCGGGAAAAACCGTTTTGTAGGATTCCAGCGCGGCCACGGCCAGCTCTTGCTCACCAATCAGCGGCAGCAGCGCCTGGCCCAGCGCGTAAAGGTTCCAGTAGGCGATGTTGGGCTGCTTGTTGAATGCGTAGCGCCCGCCGGTGTCGCTGTGGTTGCAGATGTGGCCGGGCACATAGGCGTCCATGAACTGGAAGGGGCCGTAGTCGATGGTCAGTCCCAAAATGCTCATGTTGTCGGTGTTCATCACACCGTGGCAAAAGCCCACCGATTGCCATTGCGCCACCACGGCGGCGGTCTTTTCGCTGACGCGCTGCAAAAGCGTTGCATACGGATTTGAACCGTCAAAATTAATTGAATTTACTCCTGATTCAGTAGCTTCTTTCGCAACATTATTGAGACCTAAAGGCCCATATTTATCTATAACGTAGTCAGCTAAAGATTTTAATGAATCGTGCTGTTCGTTGTACGAAAAATGTTCAAAGTGGCCGAAGCGGATGAAGCTGGGCGCGACTCGGGTGACCACGGCGGCGGTTTCGATCTCTTCGCGGCGCACGCGGGCGTCTGAGCCCGTCACACACAGCGCGCGGCTGGTGGCAATGCCCAAACCGGCCATGGCCTCACTGCCTAAAAACTCGCGGATGCTGCTGCGCAACACGGCGCGGCCATCGCCCATGCGCGACTAAGGCGTGCGGCCCGCGCCCTTGAGTTGCACTTCCAGGCCAGCGCCATCGCGGCCCCTGGTTTCGCCGAGCAAGATGGCCCGGCCATCACCTAGCTGCCCGGCCCACTGGCCAAACTGGTGACCGCTGTAGACGCTGGCCAGGGGTTCTGAGCCCGGCAGCAGGGTGTTGCCGCTTAACGCTTGCAACAGCGCATCCGAATCCATTTGCGCGGCAGACAGACCCAATTGCTCTGCCACCTGCTGGCTGCGCCCCACCCAATAAGGCTCAGGCAGCGGTTCGGGGTTCAGGCGTGTGTAGAAGGCTGGCCCCAGCGCGTCAAAACCGGGCTGCCAGGCCAGGCCCGCGTCAACAGGGCAAGAAACGCCCGTTTGGGCGCCGTTTTCAGCGGGGTGCATGCCCGGTTTCAACACAGCAGCGTTCATGCGAAGATTGTCCCGCAAATGCCCAGGAGCCATGGCCGCTTGGGGTATTCTCCAAAACTGTCAGTCAATTCGTATTTCCATATTCGTATTCCAATTGCTCAGGAGCCAACCATGCAAGGGTTAATGCAAAGCCAAAACCTGCTGATTTCATCATTGATCGAATTTGCGGAGCGCCACCATGGCACAGGCGAAATCATTTCACGCCGGGTCGAAGGCGACATCCACCGCTCAAATTACACGCAAATCGCCCAGCGCGCGCGCCAGGTGGCCAATGCGCTGGATGGCCTGAAACTGAATTTCAGCGACCGCGTGGCCACCCTGGCCTGGAACGGCTATCGGCACCTGGAGTTGTACTTTGGCGTCAGCGGCTCGGGCCGTGTGTTGCACACGCTGAACCCGCGCCTGCACCCGGATCAGATCGTCTGGATAGCCAACCACGCTGAAGACTCGGTGCTGTGTTTCGACATGACGTTTTTGCCCATCGTCAAGGCAGTGCACAGCCGCTGCACCACCATCAAGCACTTTGTTGCGCTGTGTGACGCTGGCGCGCTGCCGGCCGATACCGGCATCCCCGGTTTGCAGAGTTACGAAGCCTGGATTGGCAAAGAGCCCAACACCTGCAACTGGCCGCAGTTTGACGAAAACTCGGCCTCCAGCATG